>NZ_JACSLT010000007.1:0-206510 GCF_018618275.1 Exiguobacterium sp. s194
GTCGATTTCCTGCGCTCGACTTGCATGTATTAGGCACGCCGCCAGCGTTCGTCCTGAGCCAGGATCAAACTCTCCAAAGAATTTGATATAGCTCTTTAAAAATGACGAAGCTTGCGCTTCATTCAAACATTGTAAAACGTTTTTTGCCTCATCGTTCAGTTTTCAAAGTTCGTCTGCCGCTCTTGGCGACTTCATTAATTTATCACGTCGTCTATCTCCGCGTCAACAACTTTTTTCACAAATTGTTTTACTGAAATAATCTTTTGCCGTGACAACGTTTATAACTATAATCTCTATTTACCACTTCGTCAATAGAAATATTACAAAAAAATAAAAAAGGTCGAGCCCCCGTCATGAGGCCCAACGCTTCAATCTTTCGCTAGCGGCACATAGCCCGTCCGCTCCACCAATGTCTGCCCTTCTTCAGATGTCATCCAATCTAAAAACGGCTTATGCGTTTCATAGTTCTCTTCTGTCGTGATGGCATAAAATTCAGAAGTGATCGGATACGTCCCGTCAGCGATGGTTTCGACCGTTGGAGCGATTCCATTCACTTGAAGTAATTTAATGTCGTGATCTTCGACCATCTCGGTCGCATAGAAGCGGAAAGAGAACCCAATCGCATTTTTATGATTTGTGTATGCGGCCGTCTGTTCGATAATACCGCCCATACCTTCCGGGACATCTTCAACGGGTGCAGCCATTAATTTACGATCACCCATCACCCGCTGCAAGGCCGTCTGGCTCCCGCTTCCTTCTGGACGTTGGAAGGCTCGAATCGGATCATTCTCGCCTCCGACCTCACTCCAATTATCGATGTCTCCGGCATACACTTGTTGAATCTCGTCTAATTTAAGCGAGTCAACTAGATTGTCTTCATGTACAAAGAAGACAAACGCTTCGCGCCCGATTGGTGTCATGTTGAACTCCACACCTGCCTTCTTAGCCGCGGCCACTTGAAGATCTGATGGTCCGGCGACAAAGATGATGTCCGTTTTCCCTTGAATCAACCGATCATACGCTTCTCCCGTCGTCGTCGAGACGACAGGACTCTCCTCCGTACTATACGGATTATATTCGTCAGAAGGATAAACCGCTTCGACAAAAGACGCATACAGTGGATAGAGTGCCGTAGCACCATCGAGGCGTGGGAGATTTGAATCGATTTTAAACGAAGATGGCGCATCGAGCTTAGCTAAATCGGATTCCTCTTTAAACGGTTGATAGTCAAACAACTCAACACCGCGTTCTTCAATCCGCAAACCTTCTGTATACACGTAGTACCCTTTCACTGAACCGAAGAACACGACTCCAATCACGGTTCCAATCAATCCGACTCGTTTGAGTTGCCCCTTCGTTAACGACGAGAAGTCATATAGCGCCATAATGAGAATTAATAAAGCGGCAACGTACCAAATTGTCCAAAGGATCGGGCGTCCTCCTGCAATCGGATTGCCCATCGTAAAGAGTGCTGTAAAGACCGATATGACTGCGGTCACAAGCACAATCAACACACTACCGAATATAAACTTGACGATTTTCATCTGATTCGACTACTCCATTCGCTTCTATATAGTTAGGCGATCTCATAGGCGATGGCTTCGACCCCAACACCTTTTGTCGGTCGCGCGACCGAACGGACATATCCTTTGCGGACAAGGAACCCGACGATGCTACCTAGGTCGACTTTCAATGCTTGCAAGTTCGGGTGTTCCATTAATTCCGAGAACGGCCACGGTTCGTCGCGTTGTTGCATCGTTTGCAGTAGCAGAAGCGTGCCCGGCAACACTTTTGATTGAATCAAATGTTCCATTCCGATAATCACCAAGTGAATCCGTTGTTCAAGCGACTCATGTCCGCTCACGAGTTCCTCGTGGAGTTTATATATTTCTAAATCGAGTGTGCGTACTTGTTTCCATAATACGATTTCAGGATGAATCCCGGCCTCTAAGACCGATAATCTGGCCAAATGAGTCAAGGCATGATGAATTTGGGTGAAGGCGTCTTGGTGTTCCTCTTGCAAAAATAAGCTTCGGCCGTCTTCAAAGCGTCGCAGCAATTTCGCAAAAGCAAGCGATAGTTGCAGACGTTGCTCATCGTTTGAGAAATTACGAAGACGTTGTCGCAAGTCTAATAAAAACGTATTTCGTTCAAACAACACCATTCCATCTTCAATCCAGTGGATGGCCCGGCGATTCTCGTTCATCAAAATCCAGCGGTCCATCATCGAATCACTCACCAAATGGAGAATGATTTTTTCTTGTCCGACCTGATAGTGTTTCACTGTCCAGAACGGTTCTTCTTTGGCTTCAATCACAATCAACAACCGGTCCGATTGGTCGGTCAACGGATCGCGTGGTCGTTTCTTCTTCACTTCGATGATGCCAAGCGTCGTCTTCAAGGCTGCATATTCCGAATAGATCGTGCGTGTGGCATACTCCATAGTCACCTTGATACCTTCTTTCTATATGATGAACTTCAAACGTCCACCCAATAATCTGATACGAAAATGATTCGCCTTCTTTTAAAATTCTCCTGCCAGCGATTGTATGAACTTCTCACGATCGAGCAGATGAGCTATAGTAAAGACAGACATGGAGGGATTACGAAATGAAAAAACGGGGGAATAAAATCAACCGCGCTCGAAACCTTGCGTTGTTGCTCGTCTTTGCGGGAATCGGGGTCATGTATCTCGGCCTGTTGGCGAAAAGCATCACATGGCTGATGATTATTTTCATGTTGCTCGGCTTCGTGATGGTGTTATCGAGTTCAGCGCTCTACTTTATTATTGGGATGGCATCCACAAAAGCCATCGTCGTCACTTGCCCGAATTGTGAGAAACAGACAAAGATGCTCGGTCGGGTCGACTTATGTATGCATTGCGACGAACCGCTCACGATCGACCAATCGCTCGAAGGTAAAGAGTTCGACGAAAAATATAACAAACGCCAATCACATTCACACGAATAAAAAAACATCCTCAGGCAGAGGATGTTTTTTTAATGTTTATGCGCTTGTTCAGCTTGGCACGCCGGGCATGTCCCGTATACTTCGAGACGATGGCGGTCGACTTTGAACCCAGTCAATTGAGATGCGACCGATTCGATTTCATCGAGGACCGGGTAGTTGAAGTCAACGACTTTCCCACACGCATCACAGATGATGTGGTAGTGACGCGACGTCACGAAATCAAACCGGCTCGATGCGTCTCCGTAATTCATCTCTTGGACGAGACCGACTTCTTTAAAGACGCGCAAGTTGTTATAGACGGTAGCGACACTCATGTTCGGAAATCTCGCCGAAAGTGCCTTATAAATGTCATCCGCTGTCGGGTGACTGTGCTCCGTGACGAGGTACTCCAAAATGGCCTGGCGCTGAGGCGTCATTCTGACTCCATGTTCTCGGAGCGACTGAACAGCATGGTCAAGCATTTCGCTTCCCACGTCAATCCCTCATTTCTTCTATAGAATTCATTCGAAGTGTTAGTAGTAATTAACCTATTTCTTACATAGTAATCTTTATAAATAGTGTACTGATTTCTGGAACGGTCGTCAAACGTTGAGCTTAAGCGGTTGACGGCTGTGATACAATAAGTGCGAATTTGTAAAAGGAGGCAATACATATGGCAACATCATCTACACGCAACAATTCAGACGTTTTGTATACCGACGCCTTGACGCATATCGTCGGCGGGGTCAACAGCCCTTCCCGCTCATTCAAGGCAGTCGGCGGAGGTGCACCCGTCTATATGGAAAGAGGAGACGGCGCCTATTTCTATGACGTCGACGGCAATCGTTATATCGACTATTTGGCGGCGTACGGTCCGATTATCACGGGCCACGCCCATCCGCATATCCATAAAGCGTTAATCGCGGCTTCGTCTAAAGGACTCCTTTACGGGACACCGCATGCGCTTGAAGTCGAGTTCGCGAAAAAACTAAAGGCGGCCATCCCGTCAATGGACAAGGTCCGTTTCACCAACTCGGGGACCGAGGCGGTCATGACGACCGTACGTGTCGCCCGTGCTTACACGGGACGCGAACTCGTCGTCAAATTCAGCGGTTGCTATCATGGCCACTCGGACTTGATGCTCATCGCAGCAGGCAGCGGACCAGCCACGCTCGGCTCACCAGATTCGGCCGGCGTCACACGGGCCACGGCGAAAGAAGTCATCACCGTGCCGTTCAATGACGTCGAGGCGTTCCGAGACATGATGCGCGAATGGGGCAGTCAAATCGCCTGTGTCCTCGTAGAACCGATTGTCGGAAACTTCGGCATCGTCGAGCCGAAACCTGGATTCCTCCAGGCCATCAACGACATCACCCATGAACATGGCGCCCTCGTTATTTACGACGAAGTGATCACGGCGTTCCGCTTCACATACGGCAGTGCCCAGCAAGTATATGGCATCGAGCCGGATATGACCGCCCTCGGGAAAATCATCGGCGGAGGCTTGCCGATTGGTGCCTATGGAGGTAAAGCTGAAATTATGGAAACGGTCGCTCCGCTCGGTCCAGCTTATCAGGCCGGAACGATGGCCGGTAACCCGGCATCGATGGCAACAGGGATTGCTTGCCTCGAAGTACTCGAGCAACCGGGTGTGTATGAAAAGCTTGACGCGCTCGGTGCCCAGCTCGAGGCCGGGATTCGTGAAGCCGCTAAAACACACGGCGTGACCATCACATTGAACCGTCTAAAAGGCGCACTTACGGTGTACTTCACGGACGAGGTCGTGACCGACTATGAGGGAGCCGAGAAGTCGGACGGTGAAGTGTTCGGACGCTTCTTCAAATTGATGCTCGAGAACGGTGTCAATTTGGCCCCTTCTAAGTATGAGGCTTGGTTCTTGACGACTGAGCATAGCGAGACAGATATCGAAGAGACGATTGTTGCGGTAAACCGCGCCTTCGCCCAACTATAAGTAAAAGGAGATGCCGCGGCATCTCCTTTTTGATTACACCGAAGGTCGGATCCACAACTGGTCGTAGCGTGGATGTCCGAATATATCGACCGGCACGTCGCCTAGAAAACTCGGGAAGCTCCGCTCCCGCTCGACATGGTATAGCGGAATGACGAGCGCCGCTTCCGTCAAATAGCGTTCCACCTCCCGATGGAGCATCGGCCAAGCGCTCATATCGGTTTGACGGTAGCGGTCCATCATCGTTCGGAGGTCCGTTTCATGTGCGACGAGCTTGCCGACGAGCGACAGTTCACTCGTCAAAAAGGCGAGAAACGCCAAATCCAAGTCTTCGCTCATCATCTCCCCGCATAAAATCAAATCGGCTCGGCGAAGTGTCTCCTCTTGCAGTAAACAACTGAGCGCATACGTCTCCGTCTCGACGGTGAAACCGGCAGCCCGCAACTGTGATGCGACAAGCGCAGCGTCTTCCGTCGCCACGTCGAACGGCAAGTGTAATAGTCGAAGCGGACGCTTAGAACTCTCGCTTGGCTCGGCCAGTGAAATCGGGCGACTCGTTTCCGGGAAGAAGCCGTGGGCCACTTGATGACGTTCTCCCCCCAAATCGACGACCGCTTGTTTATCGATCGCCCGTTGAATCGCGCGTCGCGTCGCCATATCCTCTTTCAGCCAGGAGTGCTGTAAGTTGAACATGAGATAACGAGCCCCGGCCTCGGCAATCCATTTCACGACGCTATGATTGTCCCGCGCGCTCCATTTGGCGTGATCTGCTTCCGAGAACGTGACAAACTCAACCACGTCCAATGACGGACGGGGGCGCAACCCGCGCTCGAACGCCCGTAAACGCACGACGTCGTCGGATTGTTTCTCCAATTTGAAAGGCCCCGTCCCAACAATCCCTTCTGCTCCTTCATACGTAACGGATGCCGGTGTTTGAGCAAGCAAGCGCTCGATGTAGGCCCGATGTGCTTTCGTATAGAGGTCGACCACATACGGTGCGGGCGAGTCGACCCGATCAATCGGTGCGAACAACCAGACTTGTTTGCCGCGAGCCAAGAGTCGGCTCAATGAGTAGACGACGTCTTTGCCCGTTAACGTCATCCCGTTGTGGAAAGTGATCCCTTTACGGATGTAACAGCGAAATCCAAATGGCGTCTCCTCCATATGATGGGCTAGCGACGGTTGAACCGTGGTCCCGTCCCATTCGAACAGGCGGTCGAAGACGTGACGCGATAACGACGCCTCCATCGCGATGTGGATATCAAGCGGATCAAGTGACTCGAGTGTCCGCGTCCTCGGGAAAATAAAACGGTCTTCTTCCGTCTGTTCGAAACCAAATCGGTTCCAAATCCGCGCTTGGATCAGTTCCCGTAATGCGGGTGGCCAATCCCACTCCAACCATTTGGCCGCCTGCGCCATCGTAGCCTCAGAAAATGAGGTTACGACCCACGCCTGGAGCGTCTCGTCAAAGTCCGACTGAAAACGAAGCATCGATTCATGGCCGCGCCCTTTGCCGGCTTGATAGGTCACCCAGCCCATCGTTTCCCACGCCTTGATGTCGCGCTTCACTTGCTTCTCGCTATAGCCGACCACCTCGACAGCTTGCCGGAGTGTCACATCCATTCGACCCGCTTGTAACGCATGGCGATAAATGGCCACTAGTTTTGCATTCATGTCATTCCCCCTAAAAGTGGACATGTCCAAATAATTTGTCTCTTTTTACCAAGTGTAGTCCACGTTTAAAGTAGTGACAAGGAGGTGCTCACATGAAATTCAAAGATTTCCCAACTAACGTCCGACTTCGACTCGTCTGTGGATTTTTCATCCGCATCGTCGGCTCGGCCATCTTTCCATTCATGGCTTTATATTTTTCAGAAGAACTCGGTAAAATCGCTGCCGGGATCATCATGACGGCATTCGTCATCGTCGGGTATGTCACCGGCTTGTTCGGTGGGTACTTCTCCGACCGCTTTAATCGCAAGCACGTCTTACAGATCGGCCAACTCGTTCAAATCCTCTGCTTCATCGGGATGACAGTCGCGATTCACCCATCGAACAACTGGGCATTCGCCGTAGCCATTTTGTATTTCGGTCACGCCGTCGCCAACGGCTTGAACTATCCGGCGCTCGAAGCAATCGTGATCGACTCGATGGACCCATCGAATCGAAAAGCGATTTATGTATATGATTATTGGCTCGTCAATTTAGCGATCGCCGGCGGTGTCATGCTCGGCGGTGCGTTCTATCGCGACTACCGGTTTGGTTTATTTATCGGGATGACGCTCGTGTTGACCATTACAACGATCATCTTGCAACGCTATCTCGTCGATTCACATCAAGGCAACCGGTCGACGCCATCCAACCCGATCGTCGGCGTGATTCAAAACTACCGGATCGCCTTGAATGACCGACGCTGGATGCTGTTCGTGCTCGGCAGCATGCTCGTCTTCTCGACCGAGTTCCATATGGCGAACTATATCGGCGTTCATTTGGCCGAATCGTTCCAAGAACGTGCGATCATCGGTGTGCCGTTTGACGGGGTCCGAATGATGGCGTTCATGCAGCTCGAGAACACATTGCTCGTCGTCGCCATCACGTTCGCCGTCACCGCCTTTGTGAAACGGTATCGGGAGAAACACGTTTTCTTCATCGGCTTGTCGCTCTATATCACGGCGTATGCGGCCATCACATCGATGAACTCATTTCTGATTCTCGCCGTCTTGGCCGTCGTCTTCACGGTCGGCGAGTTGCTATACTCGCCAATCCGCCAAGTGAAGCAAGTCGACCTGCTCGACCCAGAGCGTCGCGCCTCGTACCTCGCTTTCGGTGGACTCACGTTCCATGGGGCCAAACTTGTGGCCGCTGCTGGCATCGTCGTCGGGGCGTTCATCGGACCTGTGTTCATGAGCGGCTACATCTTCTTGTTCGGGGCGCTCGGTGCGTATCTCTATTATGTCTCGCTCTATAAAATGGAATCGGCGCGCCAGCTCGCCGCGTGACGTTTGAACGAACGCTGGAACGGAAACAACCAAGAGTGAAGGAGGCGAACCAAATGCCAGCCATTGTCTTGTTTGATGGAGACTGTAACTTTTGTGACGCCAGCGTCCAATTCATCTTGAACCGGGACACCACCGGGAACTTCCATTTTGCCTCGCTACAAGGTGACGCCGGCAAGACGCTACGCGAACGTCACCGCATCAGCGACTCGGTCGACAGCATCGTCTTGATTCGTGACGGCGTGCCTTATATCAAATCCGACGCGGCCATCCGGATTGCAGAAGGATTGGATGGGATGTGGCGATGGCTCCGGTTCGTGAAAATCGTCCCAAAACCGATTCGCGACTTCGGCTATGATGTCATCGCCAAGCATCGTTACGAATGGTTCGGACAAAAACAGACGTGTAAACTGCCGACACCGGAAGAACGAAGCCGGTTTCTCGATCAACAACCAAAACCGCCGACTCGATGAGTCGACGGTTTTTTTAGTCCATACACGTCAAGTACGTCCAATGGCACTCCGGCATCGGATTGCCCATGAAACTGACACCGAGGTCATCGGCCCGGTGAATCGTCGTCCACGGGGCATCCCCGACTTGAAGATACACTTCATGGTGCGGCGATTGCGTATGACTACCGGACAGTTTGAACGTGGCAGTGTCCTTCAATTGTGCGACAATCGTGTACTTGATGTCCGGCGCGATGACGAGCGGATTGCCGACCGAATGGTGCAAGCGGTATGCGGTCCGCCCCCGGTCAATATCGATATCGTCAAGATACACTTGATCGACCGAAGCGACATCTTCTCCTGTTAGTTGATGACGGGCGTTGTATCCGCGCGTCACTCCGGCATCTTTTTTGATAGAGACGATCGGAATGTCGTGCATCCCTTCGACTTTCACTTCCGTCCGCGTCCGATAGTCGTTCGCATGAACGTTGTATGGTCGTCCATCCCCTTCAAAATAAGGGTGAGGCGACAATAAGTTCGGATTTTTAATCATCGGCGGACGAATGAACGTCTGGACGCGAAGCTGAATCTGATTGACCGTCTCCAAATCAGGACGGAGCGGACTGACGAGAAAATACATGACGAACAGTTCTTTGTCGCGCCGCGTGTCCGTCTTCAATTCTTTGGCGAGTGACATTGCTTTGCCGACAGCGTGAATGAGACGCGTCCCCGGTTTCGCGTCTCGCTTCACCGGGCGGAGCGCCCGAACTTCATACATCGTCGGTTCGTGTAGCGGTGTGTCGTCCAAATAGGCGTTCCCGACGACCTCGGCGATTCGTCGTCCTTGTCGATAGATCGCATACGTCTCGACGTCAGGAATCGGATCCCATTGGAGATGGGTACCGGTCGACGCGACGACGGCCGATGTGAGATGTCGATTCCAATACAAATCATCGCTCGGGTCGACGGCGGCCGTATACACTTTCGCCACTTCCCCTTGCTCATCCGTGAGACGATAGGCGACTTGCTCTCCGACGGCCGTCTCATGGTCGACATAGTGCTGGTCGGTCCCTTCATACACATACTTCCCGTTCCGCGTAAGCCGGACCTTCCCCTCCACTGACCACGTCAGCTCGAGCGCGTCCTTAAGCGGTTTTACTGTGATTAAACCTTCCCCGTTCATCATTGGACTCTCCCCCTTTTGGCATGTCGTTTCTTCATTCCCGTCTCACTGTCAAGGAAAACAAAAAAAGGCCCCGAGTCTCCTCGAGGCCGCGTCTCATTCGACGACTGCCAAATCTTGAATCATATACAAATCGTAATAGGCTCCGCGGCGACGCATCAGTTCTTCATGCGTCCCGGTCTCCATAATTTGTCCGTTATCGACGACGACAATCTTATCGGCATCGGTGATGGTCGACAATCGGTGCGCGACGATGAGCGTCGTTCTCCCTTTCGTCAAACGCGCGAGCGAATCCTGAATCATTGCCTCACTCTCAAGGTCCAGCGCACTCGTCGCTTCGTCGAGAATAATGATTGGCGGATGTTTCAAGAAGACACGGGCGATGGCAAGCCGTTGTTTCTGACCGCCTGACAGTTTGACACCTTTTTCCCCGACCGGCGTATTGTAGCCATCCTGCAAGTTCGAGATGAACTCATGTGCGTTCGCTGCTTTCGCGGCGGCGATCACATCTTCGTCACTCGCTTCCGGATTCCCCATCCGGATGTTCATCGCGACCGATTCACTGAACAGAACCGAATCTTGCATGACCATCCCGATTTGATCGCGCAGAGCCCGCAATTTGAAATCACGGACGTCGGTGCCATCAATTTTGATGCTACCCGACGTGACGTCATAAAACCGTGGAATCAAGCTGACGAGCGTCGACTTTCCGCCACCGGACATGCCAACGAACGCAACCCGCTCTCCAGAGCGAATATGCAGGTTGACGTCACGGAGGGCGCGGGTACCGTCTTTCTCGTACGCAAAGCTGACCTGATCGAGTTCGATGTCGCCTGCCGTTTTCACGGGAACGAACGCACTCGATTTTTCTTCGATGTCATACGGCTCATCGAGGAACTCGAAGACCCGGTCCATCGAAGCGACCGACTGCGTGAGCGTCGTCGCCGAGTTGACGAGACGGCCGAGCGGTGCGTAGAGACGATCGATATACGCGATGAAGGCGACGAGTGTCCCTAGCGAGACATCCCCTTGCAGGACGAGCCAAGAAGCCGATGTGAAGATTAAGATCGGGGCGATGTCCGTAATCGTCGAGACGACGACGTACGTCTTCGCGTTCCACCCTGTATGACGGAGCGCGGCCTTCAAGAAGCCACCGTTCTGTTCTTCGAACGCCTTGTTCTCATACGGTTCGAGGGCGAAGCTGCGGATGACGGCCATCCCGTTGACGCGTTCGGTCAAATGACCTTGAAGGTCCGCAAGAGCGGCCGAGCGTTCCCGCGTAAGCCGGCGCAATCTTCCGTAGAAGTAGCGGACGGCGATGGCGTAGAACGGGAGCGGCAAGACGGCGATGAGCGTCAGCTGCGGGTCAATCGTATACATGATGGCGATGGCAATCAAGATGGTTACCATGTCGAGCCAAATGTTCATCAGACCGGTGATGACGAAGTCTTTCGTCTGTTCGACATCGTTGATGATGCGCGAGATGATCTGTCCCGTCTTATTGTTCGAGTAATACCGAAGTGACAACTTTTGGACGTGGTCGAACAATCGGTTCCGGACGTCGAACAAGATCCGCGTCGCCGCCCACTGTGCCAAATATTGGCGCAAGTACTCAATCGGCGGCTTCAAGACGAGGAAGATGAAGAAGACGATGCTGAACAACCAGACGAGCTCGGTATAATCTCGCGCCGGTTCCGGATCTGTCAAATAATTATCGATGACATATTTATAGAGCAGCGGTAACCCGAGCGGAATCGAGAATTTCAAAATCCCGACGAAGATGGTCAGCGCAATCTGTTTCTTATACGGTTTAACGAACTGTAAATAACGTTTAATACTACCCATTAGTTCCTCCTTCAAGAAAAAAAGCGGAGATGAGCAATCATCTCCGGTAACGTGCTTCGTATTCGCGATACCATTCATCGACGAATGTTGGGTTGAACGGCCCTTTCCGTCCTCGAATCCAGTTAATAAGTTCTTGAACGTTCTGTTTCAAGATTCGATCAATCGCTTTCGGATAATTCATCTCGCGACGATGCCGCTCATATTCATCCTCATCTAAAATCGTGTACGACATATCCGGGAACACCTTGATGTCCAAATCGTAATCGATGTACTTGATGGCACGTTCTGCCCCATCGAACGTTGTCGGCGAACCTAGATTACAGTAGTAGTAAATCCCATCTTCGCGAATCATGCAGATGACATTGAACCAAAACTCAGATGAAAAGTAGCAAATTGCCGGCTCACGTGTTCTCCATTGCCGGCCGTCTGACTCACTGACCATGATGCGGTCATTGAATCCGATCATATCCGTTTTTGACGACTGAAGGACGAGCGTTTCTTCCCAAACGCGATGCAAAGTTCCGTTGTGCTTGTAGCTCTGTATCTCGATCTTGCTACCTGCTTTGGGAAATAAGCTCATAAGCTCCTCCTTTCCGCTATGATGCTATACAATTCTCATATTTAATTATAGCGACTTTCAGAACCAATGAAAAAGGAAATCTCTTATTTTCACGAATTTAGTGTTTTTTGGAATGCCTCGGCTCGCGCTTTGAACATCGGCCGGAGCACGAAGTACTCGACGAGGACAGTCGGCACGTAACTGTCGAACGTGACCTCATCGACCATAACGGCTTGCCCATCCACTTGTTCGACACGGTGGACGTGACTGAAACGACGGAAAGGAAACGGCAACTTTACGCCTTGATCACAAAAGGCACGGTCTCCAGCCAATGTGATGGCGCTATTCCAAGGCAAAGAGACCGGCCCAACCCCGATACGGAGCTGAACGACGTTCCCCTCGACCGAAGCCCCATCTCCAACGAGCGTCACTTTCGGGAAGGACGTCAGTTTTGATAAGAGCGAAGCGTCTTGAAGCAACGTCCATAATGTGTCCACAGACGTGTCGAATGGTGTTCGTACGTCAAACTGTCTCATCTTTCGCACCTGCCATCTGCTCTAATTTTTGTTGGGCGACCGATACCGTCACCACGTCGCGTGCCTCTTCGTCGAGCCAAGCCCACTCGCCGTCCGGTAGCGTCTCGACCTCGTATAAGTCGATGTACCAGACGATATGGGAAAACACATGTTTCACTTGTCCAATATAGGTTCCGTTTAACTGTTCCCCCGTTCCGCGGTCTGTAAGCGGATATTGCCACATTCCAGCGAGAAGACCGGCATCCGGGCGCTTCACGTATGCGGTCCGGCCGTCCTGGCGACAGTAGAGCGCATCATACATCTCAATCCGAGCCGCCCCTTTTTTCGTCTTGACCGGGAGTTCATCTTGAACGTTATGGGTATAAGCATAACAATCATCTTGAACGGGACAGAGCGAACACATCGGGTTTTTCGGCGTACATACCGTCGCCCCGAGCTCCATGATGCCTTCGTTAAAGTCTGAGGCATGCGCCGGGTCCATGAGTCGTCGCACGACTTGCTCGAACAGTTTTCGCGTTTTCGGGACGGCGATGTCGTCATAAATCCCGAATTGACGGGACATGACGCGCATGACGTTGCCATCGACGGCCGGTTCCGGCTGATTGTAGGCAATCGATAACACCGCCCCAGTCGTATACGGTCCGACACCTTTCAGTTTTTCGAACCGTTCTTTTTCCTCGGGGACAATCCCGTCGTACACGGCAACGACTTCTCGGACGGCTTGATGAAGGTTTCGAACCCGTGAGTAATAACCGAGTCCTTCCCAATATTTGACGACCTCATCGGGTTCGGCCGCTGCCAATGCCTCAATCGTCGGGAACCGCTCCATGAAACGGTTATAGTATGGGATAACGGTATCGACGCGCGTCTGTTGGAGCATGACTTCGCTCACCCAGACCCGATATGGATTTTTTCCGTGACGCCATGGCAAATCACGCTTTTCGCGATTGAACCACGTCACTAAATTTGTGTTAAATTCTTGAATATTATAATTTGTGAACAATTTATCAACATCGAGCATTTTGTTTCCCCTCGTTTTAAAAATATTGTATGATGTAGTGGATTAAAATATGCGGTTTTTCTACTTTTATGGAGGTGCTGAAGCACATTGGATACTGCTACTCACATTGGGATGGGACTAGGTTTAAGTGCAATCGCGACACTCAGCCCGGAGGTGTCAGGCGACGCACAAATGTTTCTAGCCATGACAGCGACGGCGCTCGTCGGCTCACATGCTCCGGACTTTGACACGGTCTTCAAACTAAAAGGAAATAGCACGTATTTACGCCAGCACCGCGGTCGTTCACACGGAATAACCGCACTACTCGCCTGGCCGATCATCGTCAGCGCCGTCATCGGACTCGCGCTTGGCGTCAACCCCGCTTCATTATGGGTCATGGCACAAATCGCCGTGTTGTTACACGTCACGGTCGACTTGTTCAACGCCTACGGGACGCAGGCTCTTCAACCGTTTTCAAAAAAATGGATTGGCTGGGGCGTCATCGGGACGTTTGATCCGTATTTGTTCTCTGCCTATTATGGGGCATATGTATTATGGCTTATCACAGGGGCGACTGTCCCGATTTTTGCACTGCTCATTGCGCTCGTCATCAGCTATTACGCGATTCAATTCAAGTTGCGTAACCGCGCCCTCGCCACGGTCGCCCGTCACTTCGCTGGTGCACACGAACTGTTCATCTCGCCAGGTATTGGTTGGGATGACTGGCATGTCGCCGTTCGATTCCGCAACGGTTTAGGTGCCGTCAAAGTGAAAAAAGGAACGGTCATCGAATGCGGTCGTTTCCGTGACAAGCCGATGCCAGGTGAAGATGACCTTCACTTCGTGGAAGCCCGTAAAAATGCGAATCTTCAATCGTTCCTCGAATTCTCGAAGATTCACACGTATACGGTCACGCGTCACAACGGTATGATCGAGTATCGCTTCACGAACTTGCGCTATTTCGCGAAAGATATTTATCCGTTCGTCGCCGTCGTCATCGTCGACGAAGAATCGAATGAAGTGTTGTCTTCATTCACTGGCTGGGTGTTCAGTGAAGAGAGCTTGCAAAAGAAATTGGCCTACGAACAGTAAAAAGTCGCTCACAGGAGCGACTTTTTTTTATGCCTCTGACTCCGTGAACTGGAGCTCAAAGTCAAATTTGACTTTTTTATCGACGAGAACGCCACCCGCTTCGAGCGCCTGGTTCCACGTCAATCCGTAATCTTCTCGGTTGATTGACCCGTCCCCGGTAAAAGCGTGTTTCATATTGCCCCACGGGTCTTTCGCGCTTCCCTCGTACTCGACTTCGAACGTCTCTTCCCGGGTCGTCCCGCGAATCGTTAAATTCCCGGTCAATTCGAATTCACCGCCACCCTTTGAGCGGAACGATGTCGATTCGAACACGATGTCCTCATGTTGCTCCACATCGAAGAAGTCTCCAGACCGCAAATGGTTGTCGCGGTCACTGTTATTCGTATCGATCGATGCCGCCTTGATCGTCACCTTCACGCTCGCGTTCGCGAGATCGTCCGGTTGTCCGTTCGCCTCGACGTGAAAATCTTTGAACTCCCCTTTTACTTTCGAAATCATCATATGCTTGACCGTAAATGTAATCGAACTGTGTGCCGGGTCGACTTGATATGTTTTTGCCATGAATCTGTCCACTCCTTCGATTTGGAATTGATACTAATATGATGTTTACCACAAATCTTGACTTCAAAACATTTCCGTTCAAATGTGACAAATTATTGTCGAAAAATTTTGACTTTTATCACGCCGACCCGTTACGATAAAAAAAGGGAGCTGTTGACTTACAGTAAAATGTAAGCGCATACATAGAATCCCTATACTTTACGGAAAAGGGAGGAACGACCATGATTTATGAAGTCCCAAACTCGACAGGCACGAAAGTTCACTTTAAAGACCGCTATGAGAATTACATCAACGGAAAGTGGACCGCGCCTGCAGGGGGAGAATATTTTGAGAACACCTCTCCGGTAAATGGTAAAGTTTTATGCGAAGTCGCCCGCTCAACGAAAGAAGATATCGAGCTCGCCTTGGATTCGGCCCATGCTGCCAAAGACGCCTGGGGCAAAACGTCGGTCACTGAACGCTCTGTCATTTTAAATAAAATCGCCGATCGTATGGAAACGAACCTCGAAATGCTCGCATACGCCGAGACGTGGGAAAACGGGAAAGCCGTCCGCGAGACGCTCAATGCCGATTTACCGCTCGCTATCGATCACTTCCGCTATTTTGCGGGCGTCATCCGGTCACAGGAAGGCGGCATCAGTGAACTCGACAACGACACGGTCGCTTATCATTTCAATGAACCGCTCGGTGTCGTCGCCCAAATCATCCCATGGAACTTCCCGATTTTAATGGCGGTCTGGAAAGTCGCGCCGGCTCTCGCTGCCGGAAACTGTATCGTATTGAAACCAGCCGAACAGACGCCGGCTTCGATCATGGTGCTCATGGAATTGATTGAAGACCTACTCCCGCCAGGCGTGTTGAATATCGTCAACGGGTTCGGACTCGAGGCCGGCAAACCGCTCGCGTCGAGCGACCGCGTCGACAAAGTCGCCTTCACGGGTGAGACGACGACAGGTCGACTCATCATGCAGTACGCCTCACAAAACATCATCCCGGTCACGCTCGAACTCGGTGGGAAGTCACCGAATATCTTCTTCGCGGACATCATGGATGCGGATGATGATTTCTTTGACAAGTCGATCGAAGGGCTGGTCATGTTCGCTTTGAACCAAGGCGAGGTATGCACGTGTCCATCACGCGCGCTCATTCACGAGTCGATTTATGAGCCGTTCATGGAACGGGTGCTCGAACGGGTCAAAGCCATCAAGCTCGGCAATCCGCTCGACCCTGACGTCATGATGGGTGCCCAAGCTTCGAATGAGCAGATGGAAAAGATCTTGTCGTATTTGGAGATCGGAAAGTCGGAGGGCGCGGAGTGCCTCATCGGCGGCGAACGCAACATGATGGACGGCGAACTCGCCGACGGCTATTATGTGCAGCCGACCATCTTCAAAGGTCATAACAAGATGCGCATCTTCCAAGAAGAAATCTTCGGACCGGTCTTATCGGTGACAACGTTCAAAGACGACGCCGAGGCGCTCGCCATCGCGAACGACACGTTATACGGACTCGGTGCCGGCGTCTGGACGCGTGACATGAACCGCGCCTACCGGTTCGGTCGCGAGATTCAAGCAGGTCGCGTCTGGATCAACTGCTATCACCAATATCCGGCCCATGCCGCGTTCGGCGGATACAAGATGTCTGGGATTGGCCGCGAGAACCATAAGATGATGCTCAACCATTATCAACGGACGAAAAACATGCTCGTCAGCTATAGCGAACAAAAACTCGGGTTCTTCTGAGATGGTGAACCGCGTCGAGGCCACCCCCGCCACGCTCGCGCTCCTCGAACAGCTGAAACGAAAACATGGACCGCTCTTGTTTCACCAGTCGGGCGGTTGTTGTGACGGGAGCTCCCCGATGTGTTTCCCGCAAGGCGAATTCATGATTGGAGATCATGACGTCCTGCTCGGCGAAATCGGCGGTTGTCCGTTCTATATGCACGAGAAGCAACACGACTACTGGAAGCACACCCAGCTCATCATCGACGTCGTCGAGGGCCGGGGCGGTATGTTCTCGGTCGAGGGCGTCGAAGGAAAACGGTTTTTAAGCCGTTCCCGCGTGTTCACGGACGAAGAACGGGCCGAGTTGCAACAGAGTTGATGTAGAAGACCAGCCATCTCGAGGGCTGGTCTTTTTTTAGTCAAAGGGCACCCTTTTCTCAGAAATACATTTCCAATTTAACCCAAAAACCAACCTAACAATCGACTCGATTCGATATAGTAAAAAGAGACACGAAAGGAGGTAGCCTATGTCCGAGCTTCTCACGAGCATGCTTAACGGTATGATGATTTCATTGGTCAGTCTATTCGGTCCTCTGTTCCTGGTGATGAGCGGTATATTGTATACGAAGGTCAAGCGTTATAAACGGAGCCGCTATTTCGCCCAGACCGGACACAGCTATTTCAAAGTCGTTCAAGACACCGGCTTATACGGCGAATATTTATGTGTCGCCGCCATCGAGGAGCGCGTCCCGAATCCCTTCATCTTGACGAATCTATATTTGCCCCATCCAAAAAATCGAGAGCGTACGACGGAAATCGATGTGGTGTTCATCAACCAGAGCGGTGTCCACGTGATTGAGTCGAAAAATTATAGCGGCTGGATTTTTGGACATGAACAAGAACGGCATTGGACCCAATCGATGCCGAACCGAAAGAAGTTCCGATTTTTCAATCCGATCAAACAAAATGAGTTACATATGAAAGCGATGGAACAAACGCTTGCTGTGGAGCGGAGTCTATTACACTCTTGGATCGTCTTCAGCGACCGGTCGACCTTGAAACGCATCGACGTGGCGGACGTTCCCGTGTTGAACCGGAAGACATGGAAACAACAGATTGCCTTGCCAGGTGAGGCCCGGTTGACGTTGGCGGAACAGACGGCCATCTACGAGCACCTGCTCCAATTCGCATCTGCTGACGAAGCCGTCAAGGAAGCCCATATCGCCGCCAAGCAACGGGTGACGTGATGGGCTGTCCCATCCAAAAAAGTCCCGCTCACGGTGAGCGGGACTCCTTTTATTTACTCTGCATTTTAAAGCGCAAGTATAGTTCGTTGTAGTACGCGTTCATGCGTTTGCCTAAGTTCTCATACACTTCGAGCTCATCCGTCACTTCTTTTGTCGGATAAAAACGTTCGTCTGACGTCACTTCTTCATCTAAAAATTCAAGTGCCGCTTCGTTCGGTGTCGAATATCCGACATAATCGGTGTTTCGGGCCGCGATTTCCGCGTCAAGCATAAAGTCGATGAACTGGTGCGCGCCTTCGATGTTTTTCGATGTGTTCGGAATGACGAGGTTGTCGAACCAGAGATTCGTCCCTTCTTCCGGGATGACGTACGTCAGCTCTTCGTTCTCGTACATGATTTCGGAGGCGTCACCTGACCAGACGACGGCCGCGGCCGCTTCGCGATTGGCCATGAGCATCTTGATTTCATCGCCGACGATCGCTTTAATGTTCGGCCAGAGCGTCTCGAGCTTCTTCTCCGCTTCGAGCAACTCATCTTTGTCCGTCGTGTTGAGCGAGTAACCGAGTGAGTTCAGACCGAAGCCCATCACTTCACGGGTCCCGTCTGCAAGCAAGATGTCATTCTCGAGCGGCATGTCCCATAGGTCGTTCCACGACGTAATCTCACCGTCGACGAGTTCAGGGTTATACACGATGCCGACCGTCCCCCAGAAGTAAGGGACCGAGTACGTGTTGCCCGGGTCGAACGACTTGTCTAGGAAACGTGGGTCAATGTTATCGAAGTTCTCGAGCTTGTCATAATCAATCGGCAAGAGCAGGTCTTCTTCAATCATTTTACTGATGGCGTAATCCGATGGGACAGCGATGTCGAACGCCGTACCGCCTTGCTCGATTTTCGTGAGCATCGCCTCGTTCGAGTCGAACGTCTGATAGATGACTTTCAAGCCCGTCTCTTCCTCGAACTCTCCAATCAAGTCTTCATCGATATAATCGCCCCAGTTGTAGACGACGAGCGTGTTATCGCCGCCGAACCCTTGCGCCATATTGATTTGATACACCCAGAGCAAGAGGCCGAAACTGACGACGACCGGTACCGTCAACATGATGACCAATTTTTTCATCGTCTTACCTCCTTCGCTTTACCACCGCGTTGGGCGAGCACATAATACCCAAGGACGAGAATGAGTGTGAACAAGAACAAGATGGCTGACAAGGCGTTAATCTCGAGCGAGATGCCTTGACGGGCGCGTGAGTAGACTTCAACGGCAAGTGTCGTGAAGCCGTTTCCGGTCACGAAGAACGTGACGGCAAAGTCATCGAGCGAATACGTGAGTGCCGTGAAGAACCCGGCAAAGATACCCGGTGTGATATATGGCAAGATGACTTTCGTCAAGACGTCCCACGTACTTGCCCCAAGGTCACGCGACGCATCGATGAGCGTCGGGCTCATCTCTTGCAGCTTCGGCAAGACCAAGATGACGACAATCGGTACCGAGAAGGAGATGTGCGCCAATAGCACCGAGTAAAAGCCGAGCTGAATCCCGAGCATCGTGAACAAGATGAGGAACGACGCCCCGATGATGACGTCCGGGCTGACGATCAACACGTTGTTGAGTGATAAGAGTGACGTCTTCGTGAAGCGTTGTCGCGCCGTATAGATAGCGAGCGCCCCGATGACGCCGAGCACGGTTGAAATCGTCGCCGACAGCAAGGCGATGACAATCGTGTTCAAGACGATAACGAGCAGGCGCGTGTCGGTAAAGAGCGACTTGTACCAATCGAGCGTAAAGCCTTCAAAGTTACTCATCGTCCCGCCACTGTTGAACGAGTAGACGACCAAATAGAGAATCGGTGCATAGAGGATGAAGAACACCGCCATCAAATAGAGGTTGGCTAATTTAAATTTTTTCGGTTTCATCGACGCACCGCTCCTTTCGCGCCCCAGTCACGTGTGATGACCATGACGAGGACCATCGCCAAAATCAAGAACACGGCAATCGTCGAGCCCATGCCCCAGTTTTGCGTGACGAGGAATTGTTGTTCAATCGCCGTCCCGAGCGTGATGACACGGTTCCCAGCAATCAGTCGAGTGATCATGAAGAGCGACAACGCCGGGATGAAGACGATTTGAATCCCTGACTTCACACCGTCGAGCGTAAGTGGGAAGATGACCCGGCGGAACGTCGTCCAGTTCGAGGCCCCGAGGTCGCGCGACGCATAGACGAGCGACGGCGGGAGCTTCTCGATGGCGTTATAAATCGGCAAAATCATGAACGGGATGAAGATGTAAACTGACACGAACACGAAACTAAAGTCCGTAAACAAAATCTGTTGTGTCCCGATACCGATCGCCTCTAAAAACTGGTTCGTGATGCCGTACGTCCCGAAAATGCCGAGAAACGCATAGGCTTTGAGCAATAGGTTAATCCATGATGGCAAAATGATGAGCAAAAGCCAAAGTTGCTTATGCTTTGTCTTCGTCAATAAATAGGCGGTCGGATACCCGATCAAAAGCGAGAAGAACGTAATCAAGAACGCATACCAGAAAGAAGATAACGTCATCGTCAAATACGTCGACGTGAAGAACATCTGATAGTTCTCTAAACTCAAGTTCCCTTCGATATCAAAAAACGAGTAGTAGACGACGAGCAGGAGCGGCGCGATGACGAACAGCGCAATCCATAACCAGTAGGTCGTCAAATAGACCGTCTTCGCGGTTTGACTAGTTTGATTCATGAGCGACCTCCTCATAGGACTCGAGACGACGGTCGAACTCTTCCTCCGTCTCTCCTAAGCGCATGACGTGAATCGCCTCATCATCGAACGTGAGGCCGATTTTCGAACCGACGACCGATTTTTTCGTCGAATGAACGAGCCATTCGTTGCCTTCTTGGTCATAGCAGCAAATCTCATAGTGAACGCCTCGGAACAGTTGCGAGTCGACGTCGACGACAAGTTTCGCAGATTCGACCGATGTCATCTCTAAATCTTCCGGACGGATGATGACCTCGACTTTCTCGTTGCGGTCAAACCCTTGGTCGACGCAATCGAATGTCTTCCCGGCGAACGTGACGACGTTATCTTCTGGCATGACGCCCGGTACGATGTTCGACTCCCCGATGAAATCGGCGACGAAACGGTTAATCGGCTCATCGTAAATATCAGTCGGTGTCCCGCTTTGTACAATTTTCCCGTTATTCATGACGAAAATCTCATCCGACATCGCGAGCGCTTCTTCTTGGTCATGCGTGACAAAGATGAACGTGATGCCGAGACGCTGTTGCAATTCGCGGAGCTCATATTGCATCTCGGTCCGGAGTTTCAAATCGAGCGCCGAGAGCGGTTCATCAAGCAAGATGACTTCCGGTTCGTTGACGATGGCCCGGGCGATGGCGACACGTTGGCGCTGCCCGCCTGACATCTCATCGATTTCACGTGACTCATACCCTTTCAAGTTGACGAATTTGAGCGCCTGTTCGACTTTCGTCTTCACGTCCGCTTCTTTCATCTTCTTGATGCGCAGACCGAACGCGACGTTCTCGAACACGTTCAAGTGCGGGAAGAGCGCATAGTCTTGGAACACGGTGTTCACTTGACGTTTGTTCGCCGGGACGTCGTTGATGCGTTTCCCGTTGAACTGGATATCGCCTGCTGACGCATCCGTGAAGCCGGCGATTAAGCGTAAAATCGTCGTCTTCCCACATCCAGATGGCCCGAGCAACGTGTAGAACTTGCCTTTCTCAATCTCGAAGCTGATGTTTTCTAAGACGACGGTGTCATCGTAACGCTTCGACACATTGTCAAAGCGAATAATCGTTTCTGGGTTCATTTCAGTTCCTCCCTTATAAATATGAATGGGTCGCGACGATTAAACATTCACTCTCGCCGTCGTAGTCATTGACGAGTTGATGCGAATCGGAGGCGACGTAATAGAGTGTTTCTCCGGTCTTGGCGAAGTACGTATGATTGCCAAGTTTTAGCGCGATGTGCCCCGATAGGACATAGACAAACGTCTCCGATCGCGACGGCTCATATCGTTTGAACTCGCCCTGCTTCGAGAACGTTAGTAAAATGGGTTCCATCTCTTTTTCGTTCGATTCCGGGATGAGCCATTCAGTCCGATATTTCCGCTCCTCGTCGACGTAGACGGTCCGATCGTCCTCGGTATAGATCACTTTTTGATTCACATCTTCATCAAAAAACTCTTTCGGCGAACATCCGAGCACTTCCAACAAGTCGAATAGCGTCTCAAGCGAAGGTGAACTCAAATCACGCTCGATTTGAGAAATGTAGCCTTTACTCAAATCCGTGCGCTCGGCCAACTCTTCTTGCGTCAGCCCTTTCTTGACGCGGAGCCGCTTGATTTTTTGACCGACTTCCAAGTCACAATCCCTCCTTTCAGCTTTGATTCAAGTTTAGTGAAAGATGATTCCAACTAAAGAAAGTTTATAAATACTTAACTACAAAGCGAACTAATAGCGACCTTTATTATAACGGATTGTGTGCAGTTTGCAAGTAAAAAATCACGCCGATTTCCGGCGTGATTTTTAATGGATGTCGCGCTTAGACATCAAGTGTTTGAACTTCTCATTTTTCGTTTGAAACAGGTGGAGCTGGGGGCCGTACGCATCGATTTGTTGCACGACATATTGGAACGATTTTGCTTCCCCAGGATACGGTTCACCGGCACGGGCGAGCGTCGTCTCAAAATCCTCCCACAGCACTTCAACCCACGTCAACGCCTCGAGCTCGCTCAAGACATCGTTTTTCTGTTTCAAGATTTCGGCCAAGCGCTCGTATTGTTCGGTCCGGTTCATGCTTTCACCTCCGACAACTCCGAGAGCGGAATCGCATGTTCAGCCGTCTCCCCTTCAAACGTCCCCCAGCCCATGACACCGTTCACGAACTTCAAGCGGAACGGGCGCTCGTTATAGTTGACGATATACGTCGCCCCCGGCTTGAACGATTTCGGGTCAATCAAATAACTCTCGGCAATCGCGATCCGTCGCAAGACGACCTCAATCTCACTGACCATGCCCATCTGTTCGGCTTTCCGCTTCCGTTCATGGAGCGCTCGAATTTCTTGTTCAAGCTCATATTTTGATAAATCGCTTAATCGTTTTTCCATTTCGCTCACCTCTCTTGTAGCGTATCAGATTTTTCGTGGAAAAGAAAAAGGCGAAACTGAAACGATGTTCAGTTCGCCTTGAAGTTGTAGAGCGGTTTGATGATTCGATTGATAGTGACGGCCGGCTCGATATAACGGACGATTTCCTTCATCGACTTATAGACGAACGGTGACTCGTCAATCGTCGATGGTCGGACCGAACTTGACCAGACATCTGCCATCGACTTTTTAAATTCGTTGAAGTCGACGCGTTTTCGCGCGGCCGAGCGTGACATGACGCGACCGGCGCCGTGTGGTCCCGAGAAGTTCCAGTCGGGGTTGCCCTTGCCAGTACAGATGAGCGAGCCGTCGCGCATGTTCATCGGAATGATGACCCGCTCGCCGTCCCGCGCCGAGATGGCCCCTTTTCGAAGCATCATCGCGTCGTGATCGATGTAGTTGTGGACCGTATCGAATTGATCGACGACGTTCCAGTTCATCGCCTCGACGATGACGTCGGTCATGGCGAGACGGTTGGCGGCCGCATATTGCTGTGCGATGCGCACGTCGTGCATGTAATCTTCCATCGCTTCCCCTTCGACGTAGGCGAGGTCGCGGAAACGTTTCCGTGCCTCGCGCTCCGTCTCGAGATAGGCCGAGATGTCCTGCTGCCGCCCCGTTGCCTTCATCCGTTCAATCTCGTCTCGAATGTCGACCGTGTTCATCATGTGCTCGACCGCCAACTGTTGATAATGGTCAGCGATTTGGACACCGAGGTGGCGTGAGCCGGAGTGGATGACGAGAAACGTGCGTCCGGCTTCGTCCCGGTTCACTTCGATGAAATGATTGCCCGAGCCGAGCGTGCCGACTGAGCGGAGTGCCCGGTCCAGCTTATACGGCGCCCGCACGTCCTCGAGCGGGAGCTCAGAGGCGTACGGGTGTGCTGTATCCCGGATGCTCATCCCGCTCGGTACGTATTGACGGATGACGTCATCGAGCCGTTGAAAGTCGATTCGCTTCACCTTGATTTCCGTGCAGAGCATGCCACACCCGAGGTCGACGCCGACGAGGTTCGGTACGACCTTGTCGTGAATCGTCATCGTCGTCCCGACGACCGACCCTTTGCCGGCATGCATGTCCGGCATGATTCGAATCGAGGCGCCTTGCGTGAACGGTTGGTCGACAAGCGTTTGGATTTGGGCCCGCGTCGTATCGTCAATCCGTTCATTGAATACTTTGGCCCGGTTATGCTTTCCGATAATCTCCATAAGACCTCCTCAACTGATGGCTTGTTGTTTACTTTGCAGCTCATGCATCCGGGCGTAAACGCCGCCTGCCGCGATGAGCGACTGATGGTTACCCCGCTCGATGATGTGACCATGGTCGAGGACGAGGATTTGGTCCGCTTCCCGAATCGTCGAGAGACGGTGCGCGATGACGAACGTCGTCCGGCCGTACGTGAGCGTCTTGAGCGCGTCTTGGATGAGTGCTTCCGTCTCTGAATCGACGCTTGCCGTCGCTTCGTCTAAGACGAGGATGGCCGGGTCGAAGACGAGGGCGCGGGCGAAGCTGATCAACTGGCGCTCTCCGCTCGAGAGCGAGGCGCCGCGTTCGATGACCGGCTCGTCAAGCCCGTGTGGCAACTGTTTGACGAAACGATCGGCTCCGACCGCCGTCAATGCGCGCCATACGCGGTCGTCCGAGATCGTCTCGTCGCCGAGCGTCACGTTCGTCCGAATCGAGCCAGTGAACAAGAACGGGTCTTGAAGCACGATGCCGAGATGGGCCCGGACGGCTTGGGTCGGTAGTTTCGTCACGTCCATACCGTCAATGTTGAGCGTTCCTTCTGACGGGTCATAGAAGCGCATGAGCAAGTTCATGATCGAACTCTTACCGCTGCCGGTATGTCCGACGAGCGCCACCGTCTCACCTGGTGCCGCATGGATATCGATGTGTTGAAGTACCGGTTTCCCGGCTTCATAGCTGAACGACACGTCGTCGAACACGACCTCACCTTTAAAGCGAGCGATTCGTTCCGCCGACACGTCTTCCCCTTTCTCGTCAAGCAACTGGAACATCCGGTCTGCCGAGACGAGTGCCTGTTGGAGCGGAGACAGCTGGTTCATGATTTGCGTCACCGGTTCGAAAATCCGTGACACGTAATCGATATAGGCGTACAAAATCCCGAGCGTGAGCACGCTCCCCGTTCCGAGCGTCTGCGCACCGACGACCCAGATGAGTAAGGCGAGTGCCATGTTGCGGAAGAAGTTGACCAAGTTGTGCGACATGAGTGCATCCAGTTTGAGCAGCTTCCGTCTTGTTTGGAAGTTGTCACTGTTTTTCTCGTTGAACTCGTCATAGACGAGATCTTCTTTGACGTACGACTGAATGATCGGCATCGTTTGGATGCTCTCATTCAATTGGGCGTTCATATCCGCGACGAGGGCACGGACACGAAAGTTGTTTCGGGTCGACAGGCGTTGGAACAGCTTAATCCAGACGATGACGACCGGGATGATGATGAGCGAGACGAGACCGAGGCGCACGTCCAAGAAGAACATGGCGATCAGGACACCAATCATCATGACGACGCTTTGGAAGACGCGTGCGAGCACGCCTAAATATAGGTCGCGAATCGTCTCAGTGTCATTCGTGACGCGGCTGACGATTTTCCCAATCGGTGTCTGGTCAAAGTAGCGGACCGGAATCGTCTGCAAATGCCGCATGACGTCGAGTCGCATCGTCTTGACAATCTTATGGGCCGACCGCTGGAGGAGCATCTGTTGCCCCCAGTTCAAACCGGCCGCGATAAGAAGCAAGACGACGTACAAGGCAGATAACATAAGCACGGCCTGAAGATCCGTCTCATAAAATTGAAACACATCGGTCGACGAGAGCGGCACGATGTTGTCATACGTCGCCGTCTCTTCGCTTCGTGTAATGGTGAGGACACCATCTTTGACCTCACGGACGCCACCACTCATGACGGCGTCAGGGACGAGATAATAGCCGTCTGTCGTCTGCACAATCGAGACGGGACGGACGACCGTCTCTCCGTCAATCCTCGTCTCTTTTTCATAGGAGTTTCCGTCAAAAGCGACACTCCCGCCTGACTCGACTTGTACCCAATCCCGCTCAATGGCGACAATGTGGTCGTCGATGATGATTTTGGCGATGTACGGTCCGGCCAATTCGGCGCCGACCGCTAAAAATAGTAAGGTCAAACCGAGGAAAATCGAGCGTCTCACTTGTTTGGCATAGCCGACGAGTGAACGGATCGTTTTCTTCCTGCGGACTGGATCTAATTCATATTGATCGATCATGAGAGATTCCCCCTTTCCCGGATTACTCCGACTCTCCTTGTCGAACGTATTGTTCATAATACCAACCGCGTCGTTCCATCAGTTGGTCATGCGTGCCCCGTTCCGTCACACGACCGTCTTGTAACACAAGAATCTGGTCGGCGTGGGCGACCGCGGATAGGCGGTGCGCGACGATGAACGTCGTCTGTTCGGCCCGGCTCGTCCGGACCGAATCGATGATGCGCGCTTCCGTCTTGGCGTCGACCGCTGAAAGCGAATCATCGAGCAAAAGGATCTCTGGATCTTTCAAGAGGGCGCGGGCAATCGAGAGCCGTTGTTTCTGACCGCCCGAGAGCATAACCCCTTGCTCCCCGACGACCGTGTCGAGACCGTTTTCCAAATGTTCGATATCGGTATCGAACGCCGCGAGCCGGATGGCCGTCTCGAGATCTTGTGCCGACGCATCGTTTGAGCCGAACAAGATGTTGTCGCGGACCGTCTTCGAGAACAGCAAATGTTCTTGCGAGACGTAACCGCTCCAACCGCGTACCGTATCGAGTTTGATGTCTTGAATCGGGACACCGTTGACGAGTAACGAGTCATCAATCGGATACTCCCGAAGCAATTGACGCAACAGCGTCGTCTTGCCGGCCCCGGTCGGTCCGACGACCCCAATCGTCTCACCACGCGACACGTGCAAAACGATGTCTTCGAGCGAGGCGCGGGTCGATCCTGGATATTGGAACGACAATGATTTGAACGTGATTTTCTCCGGGACGCCGACTTCGACCGTGCCGGTCGAGACGACATCCGGTGTCTCGTTCATCGTCGCTTCGATTCGTTCGAGGCTAGCCGTTCCCCGTTGTACGACGTTAATCAGTTCCCCGAACGCGTACATTGGCCAAATGAGCATCCCGAGATAAATATTGAACGAGACGAGCTGTCCGAGCGTGATGTCATTCGTGAACACGAGGTACGTGCCGAACGACAACCCGATCAAATAGCTCAAGCCGACGAGCAGTTTAATGACCGGTTCGAACAAGACGTCGATTTTGGCGACGTGCATGTTTTTGGCCATGACGTCGTCGGTGATTGTATCGAACTTTTTCGTATCCGCGTCTTCTTGGACGAACGAGCGGACGACCCGAAGGCCTGAAATCGATTCGACGACTTGGTCGTTCATCACGCCAAACGCATCCTGCGCCGCTGTGAAGCGGGCATGGATTTGGCGGCCAAGCTTATTCATCGACCAGGCAAGGAGCGGCATCGGCAGGAGTGCCGCGAGCGTCAATTTCCAATCGATGAACACTCCCATGATGGTGAGAGCGATGAGTGTCATATTGAACGAGTCGACGAGTGTCATGACACCGAATCCAGCCGTCCGTTCCACCGCTTTTAAATCGTTCGTCGCGAGCGCCATCAAATCACCCGTGCGGTGCTGTTGATAAAAGCGCGGTGTCTGCCGGAGCAGATGTCCGAAGAATCGGGCCCGCAGTTTTTTCTCGAGCAGGAACGCCGTCCCGAAGAGGCGGGCAATCCATACATACGAAAGGACGTACGATAATACCATGATGCCGAGCAATGACCCGACAATCATAACAAGCCGTTCTGTCGTCAGGCTGCCTTCGCGAATCGCATCAATCGCCTGTCCGATGATCCACGGCGGGAGCATATCGACGACCCCGGTGATAATCAACAAGATGATGGCGACGATATACGTCCGCTTTTGTCTTTTAATAAACCAATCTAATTGTTTAATCAGTTTCATGACTGATTCCCCCTTTCGTCCTTTCCGCGCACGCAAAAAAGCGCACGTCACCTGATTGTGCAACCAATCGGATGAAGTACGCTTCTGAGTCTTCAGTCTTTTGCATGGTCAGGGAAAGGACACTACCCCTATCCAGCTGCCAAATTATGCAGTCAAATACGAGTAGCCATATGATGTTGTGTGTGTGCGTTGTAGTGTTGGGATGTACTTCATCATGCTGGCTCCTCTCTGTTCATAGTTTGAAAATCTACTAAAACCTTAGCAGACTGTTCAGAAAATTGTCAATATTATTGTCGTAAATAATTTGTAACTTTTTACAAGAAGAATGCAGCGAGCATCAAACCGACAAGACCGGTCGCTGTCACGTAATAAATCATTGGCATGAGCGTATAGCGGATAATCGTTCCTTCTTTTCCGAGGAGCCCTGCCACTGAGGCGACCGCGACGACGTTCAAGACGCAAATCATGTTACCGGCGTTCGCCCCCGCCATCTGCATCGA
Source organism: Exiguobacterium sp. s194 (assembly GCF_018618275.1). Taxonomy (NCBI): domain Bacteria; kingdom Bacillati; phylum Bacillota; class Bacilli; order Caryophanales; genus Exiguobacterium; species Exiguobacterium sp. s194. The sequence continues at coordinate 28,787 of NZ_JACSLT010000007.1, forward strand.
CAAGGCAAGTGTCTCGTTGACTCCAACCGACTCGGCGACATTCGTCGTTAAACTCGAGAACATCATGTTCGAGAACGTAGCCGACCCGGAAACGAACGCCCCGAGCGCACCAATCCACGGTGCGACGAGCGGCCAGACGCCACCGAACGTGTCGGCCGCAGCCGTTGCGAGTTCGACCGGCATCGAAGCGAGACCTGCCCCACCGTTTTCCGAATGAATGAAAATCCGAACCATCGGTACTGAAGCAGCGAGCGTGATCGCCGTCCCGACGACACCGAGCGTCGTCGCTTTAAACACCGAGGTCACTTGCGACCAACTCATGTTATGGAGGAAGAACGTCGCAATCATCGTCAAGATGAACATGAAGCCTGGTGAATAGAACGGTTCCCACGATGTCGAGATGCCTTCGATACTCAAAATGTTCGGCAAATCGATGCGGACGCTACGCGTCAGTTCGTTCAAGAACGGCACGGTCCGCGTCAACACGAGGAAAATCGTTAAAATCAAGTAAGGGGCCCACGCTTTCCATTGCGGAAGCTCGCGTTTGCCTTTGCCGACAGACGGCTTCTCGAGCGGTTGATCGATTTCATCGGCATAACCGTCGAACGTCCATAACCGTTTCGGCATGAGTATGCCTTTGCGTGCCATCGTGACAAGAATGATGAGACCCGTCAGTGCACCAAGCATACCCCCGAACTCGAATCCGAGGATGAGCGTCCAGATATAGGCCGGGATGCTATAGACGAGCGCCGCGACGATCGCGATCGGGAATACTTCGAGCGCCGGCTTAATCGATTTTTCTTTACTGAAGAATCGCGTCAGCATCAAGATTAAAATGAATGGGATAAAAAGACCAACGAACATATCGATGAGTACCGTCTGCAAGACGACGGTTGTCAAAAACTCAATCGTCTCGGGTTGGTTGACGTCAAGTGACAGCCCGTTCCCAATCCCGATTAAGGCCGGTGTTCCGACCGCGCCGAACGTGACGGCCGATACGTCTGCCGACAAGGCGATGACAACGGCAGCGATCGGCGGGAAGCCGAGTGCGATTAACAGTGGTGCCGCAACCGTGGCCGGTGTACCGAAACCAGATGCGCCTTCGATGAATGAGACGAACAACCAACCGACGATGAGCACTTGAATCCGGGGATCGGGCGTAATGTTGATGAAGCCGGAACGGATGGCGTTCATGCCGCCGCCCTCTTTCATCGTATTCATCATTCCAATCGCACCGTAAACAATCCAGACTGTCGTAACGGCGATGACAAGTCCTTGTAGCGTCGCCGCCATGATTCGCGTCGCGTCGAGCTGCCAGACGAAGAACGCAAGTCCAGCCGTCAAGACAAGAGATAGTGGCATCGCAACCGACGCCGGTAAACGCATAATGACCAATAAGATGAGCACTGCCACAATCGGCATCAGTGCTGTAATCCATTCAAAAATCGTCAATGTAGACCCACCTTTTCAGTTTTTTCCCCTACCGTAAAAACATCTCCCATTATGACTCTTGTTCAGCGAGCCTCTCTAACGCCCTCTCGATCACCTCATACGGAAAACCTTTGCGACGAAGCTGCATCTTCATCCGTTGTTTCCGCTCATATGGGGCGTACCCGCTAAACTTTCGATTCAGTTTTTCAGCCTGTGTCAGACAAGCTGAAAGTTCAACGTCCTCATCCTCGTTCTCCCAAAACGTGAGAATCGCCTCTGAAATGATATCAAACGAAAATCCCCTTTGCATCAGGGTTTGTTGAATTCTTTGTTGCACTTCTGTGGCGGAACGGCGATTTGTTTCCATTTGTTTCCGATTTACGAACTTTCCGGCCTTTTCAAGCTGGTCTTCGTGCGAGATGGCGGCGATGACGTCTTCGATAAGATCCGGAGCGATTTGAAGCTGAGCGAGTTCTCGTTTGATTTTCACGGGTCCGCTCGGGCTCGTATTGAACTTTGTCTGGGTGTAAGCTTTGGCGAACTCGGCATCGTTCAAATAGCGCTGTTCAATCAAGCGTTCAATGACGCGTTTGATGGCTGACTCATCTATCTCTTTCTTCACGAGGTAGTCACGCACCTCTGAGACGGCACGCATTCGATACGATAAATAGTTGACGGCCGCTTTGTACGCTTTCTGTTCTTCTTCCGCTTGAAGGACGTCCCGGACGAAATCGTCCTCGAGTTCCATCCCTTTCGTCAATTCGTATTTGATGAAGACGTCGAGGTCGATGGCAAACGCGAATTCCTCACGTCCGTCTTTTTCGACAAAGACGTTCAATCGATCTTGATTTTTCTTCTGGGTCGTAAACTTGGCGATTTTCACAAAATCCCTCCATTTCCTGCTTCTAACATATCACGTTCCCCGTTCGGGCAGGATTTTTGATAAGTTAGAAGAAGGGGTATTATCTGTATAAGACATTCCTATATTCCTCATACCCGTTTTGAAATCGCTTAAAGGATATTGGAGGGAGACCCATGAAAATAGCAATCACTGGTGGTACCGGATTGATTGGCCGACCGCTCGTACGCGCGCTCGCCGAAGCCGGACATCAAGTCGTCGTATTGACGCGCCACCCACGTCCGCGGCAAGGAGGGATCTCGTTCGTCGAATGGATGACGCCCGATAGTCATCCTGAATCCGAGCTTCAAGACGTCGATGCCATCGTCCATTTGGCAGGAGCCTCGATCAACGACGGACGTTGGACGCACAAACAAAAGCAAGCCATTCTTCAAAGTCGGATCGATGGGACGAAAGAAGTCGTCCGCATCATTAAAAATATGAAACGCAAGCCGAGCGTCGTCATCAGCGGGTCCGCCATCGGGATATACGGTGAAGATCGATCCATCACGTATTCGGAAGCGACACCGCTCCCCGACCGAACCAACTTTTTAGGCAACGTCTGCGTATTGTGGGAGAAAGAGGCGCAACCCGTTCAAGACATGGGCATCCGTCTCGTCACGATGCGGACCGGTGTCGTCTTATCGAATGACGGCGGCGCCTTCCCGCTCATGAAGTTGCCGTACACGCTTGGTATCGGTGGACGACTCGGCTCCGGCAAGCAATGGGTGCCGTGGATTCATTTAGACGACCTCGTCCGTCTGTTCGTCCATATCCTCGAGACGAGTACGATCGAGGGACCCGTCAATGGCACGGCACCGACGCCTGTCACGATGGACGAATTCGGGAAGACGCTAGGCCGGGTGATGCATCGTCCCCACTGGGCACCCGCCCCGGCGCCGCTCCTCAAGCTCGCACTCGGAGAGAAGAGCGTCATCGTCCTCGAAGGAGCGAAAGTCGTTCCGACGAAAGCCCTCAACCACGGTTTCCGGTTCCGTTATGAAACGTTAGAACCCGCCCTGAAACAACTACTTCATTTGACTTGAAAGGAGCTAGCACGTGAGTAATTTGTTAATTCGTAACGCCCATATCTATCCGATCACCGCACCACATTTTTACGGGGACCTTCGCGTCAAAGACGGCAAAATCGTCGAGATGGCGGACTTGTTGGACCCGCTCGACGGAGAGACGGTCATCGAAGCCGAAGGCAACTTCTTGTTCCCCGGCTTCATCGATGCCCACACCCATCTCGGACTGTATGACGAAGGGACGGGTTCAGTCGGGAACGATGCGAACGAGACCGTCGAGGCGATGACCCCGCACGCACGGGCCATCGATGGCGTCTATCCGCTCGATGAGGGCTTCCGGGAAGCGCTCATGGCCGGGGTGACGGCCGTCCAAGTCATGCCTGGCAGTATGAACGTCATCGGCGGCGTGACGAGTGTCATCAAAACCCATGGCCGCTTCATCGAGGACATGGTGCTCCGCCGCTATGCCGGCCTGAAACTCGCGCTCGGCGAGAACCCGAAGCGCGTCCACAGCATGGGGAAATCCGGCGAGTTGACCCGGATGGGAATCATGGGCTTGTTGCGTGAAGCGTTCCGGACCGTTGATTCGACAAAGACGATCGGCACGTTCGGTAGCCAGATGATTCAATTGGCGCTCGATCGCAAGATGCCGATTCGTGTCCACGCCCACCGCGCCGACGATATTTTATCGGTTGTCCGCTTCGCACAAGAGTTTGACCTCGATTATCGGATTGAGCACTGTACGGAAGGACATCTCGTCGCCGAAAAGTTGCGCGAACTCGGTGTCAAACATGTCACCGTCGGACCAACGTTCACACGGAAGTCGAAAATCGAGCTCCAAAACAAGACGTGGGAGACGTACCGCATCTTACATGAGCACGATATGATCGTCTCCATCACGACGGATCATCCTTATACGCCGGTTCAATATTTGAATTTGTGCGCCGGTCTTGCTGCCCGCGAAGGGCTTCCCGTCGACGTCGCGCTCCGCGCCATCACGATTCATCCGGCTGAATCGCTCGGAGTAGACGACCGCATCGGCTCGCTCGAAATCGGCAAAGATGCCGATCTTGTCCTATGGAGCCACTTCCCGCTCGACTACATGTCGAAGCCGATTATGACCATCGTCGACGGTCACATCGTTTACTCGACGAGCCGCTCGAAAACGCATCACGAGATGTGAGTGACACCAGTCGTGAAAGCGCTCTTATTATTTTTTTGTGAAGTTGCATTTTATTTACTTGCTTTTTTAAAAAAACTATATAAAATAATCTTGTAACTTCATAAAAGGGAGCAGCCAAGGCAAGTTCGAACAACGAAGCCAGAAGTATGCTTTCGTTACAACTATTCTTCAGCGGTCTGAAATAGGAGGAGGAATGTAAAGGTGCTCAAATTTCGTGAGCTTACCGACTGCGCGGAGTTGTTCGAACTGATGCAACACCCAGATGTCTTTCCATATGTCCGTCAAAAGACGGTCCACTTTGACGAGTTTTTATTTAGCACGAAGCAAATCATCGAGCTAGAAGAGCAAGGAAACATCATCTCACGTACCATCACGAACGAGTTTGGTACCCCAATCGGGACAATCAGCTTGTTCGATGTGGAATCCGGCTATGGATTCCTCGGGACGTGGCTTGGCAAACCGTATCACGGCAAAGGTTACAATCAAGTCGCGAAAGAAGCGTTCTTCTCAGAACTTTTCTTCGAACTTGACATTGAAAGTGTATTTTTGAAAATCCGTCAATCGAATGAGCGTTCAATCGCGGCGGCGGAAAAACTGCCGTACGCTTTCTGCGCCAATGAGATTCGGTCTGAATTACTAACTGAAATCAATCAAGGTGATGTCGAATACGTTCTGTATGAAGTGTCGAAGTCGAGTTTCCAACTTTACTTGCACTCACTCCATGCGCCTGAATTCGACCATACGTACGAAGCTCAGCTCGAAGCATAAGCCAATTCTGACAAAGAATTGGCTTTTTTGTGGCGTTTTTGTGTGGATTTCATGAGGACAACTTTACGACAATGAATATTTCTGTTCTAATTCGGAGAGATAGGTATGATAGAAGTATGAGGGAATTATCACACGTCCTCGTTAACCGTTTTGTAAAGGAGAATGCCCAATGTCAGAACCAACGTTTCGCATCTTAGTGACCGATGATGAAGAACAAATGCGGGATTTACTCGTTTCGAACTTAGAGAAGGAAGGATACGAGACCGTCACAGCAACGAACGGTCTCGAGGCAATCGACTTATTGAAAGAACAGTCGTTCCACCTCGTGCTGCTCGACGTGATGATGCCTGAACTCGACGGCCTCACGGCATGCATGCGCATCCGTGAGTTCTCGAACGTGCCGATCATTATGCTAACGGCCCGCTCAGAAGAACTCGATCGCATCCACGGCTTGAAGATCGGCGCGGACGACTATATCACGAAGCCGTTCAGCCCCCGCGAGTTGCTCGCTCGAATCGAAGCGACGCTTCGTCGGACGCATAATTTCTCGAAAGAACAAGAAGCGACGTTCGATACCGGAGTCTTGTCCATCGATATCGATGGCCGTGCGGTCAGCGTGAAAGGCAAAACGGTCAACTTGACCCGGAAAGAGTTCGATTTGCTCTACTTGTTCATCACGAACGAAGAGAAAGTGTTCTCGCGTGAACAATTGCTCGACCAAATTTGGGGTACCGAGTATCACGGTAACCTCCGAACGGTCGACACCCATATCAAGACACTTCGTCTCAAGCTCGGCGAAGCGGGTGGCTACATCCAAACCGTCTGGGGGATCGGCTATAAGTTCGAGGCGACCGTATGAAGCAATACACGATCCGGAAGCGGATTTGGATCACCATCTGGACCGCTAGCCTTTTCTCCGCGTTCGTGTTCATCATCATGACGTTTTACTTGTATGACAAGTTTTATATTCAGACGCAAGAAGAACTGCTCATCAACCGCGGAGAGAAGCTCGTCACCATCTATAAGGCGGACGGCTTCTCTGACGCGTTTTCCGACAGTATGACGTACACGAACGAACTGACCGAGACGAAAGTGTTTCTCTCGTCCGTCCGGGAAGACAGTCTCGGATCGGGCAAGACGTTTTTACGGGAGCAGGACCTCGCCAAGTTGCAAGACGGCTATGCGATTTCTGTTACCCGCAAGCACCCGACCGAAGACGTCGACATCCTCATGTCCGCCTTCCCGCTCATCCGAGACGGCGAACTCGATAATGCGCTCATCCTGTATATGGAGCTGAGTAAAATCAGTGAACCGTTCCAACCGATTCGGCTCATGATCACGTTCTTGCTCATCTTGATGATCGTGAACTTACTCATTTTCGGCACTCAGATTATCGATACAATCATCCAACCGCTGATTCAAATGAAACGAGCGTCCCAAGTGTATGCCAAAGGTGATTTCTCGCACCGCATCCCCATCTATTACGATGATGAGATTGGTGAGCTTGCCGAGACACTGAACCGGATGGCCGAATCGCTCGGTCTCGTCGAAGAACAACGGAAAGAGTTTTTGGCGAACGTGAGCCACGAATTGCGGACGCCACTGTCGTATATTCGCGGTTATACCGAGATGCTTCAAGACCCGTCGCTCGATGACAAAACGAAAGATCAATATTATGAGATTATCGAGAACGAGACCGAACGGTTGCAACGGCTCGTCAACGATTTGCTCGACTTGGCCCAACTCGAGCGTGATTCGTATCCGATGACGAAAGAACCAGTCGTCTATTCGCAAGTGCTCGAAGACGTTCTCTATCGCTTCGAGCCGATCGCGCGGGCGAAAGGCGTCACCATCGAGACGGACCTCGACTTCGACTTGATTATTCTCGGGGACCACGATCGACTCGAGCAAGTCGTCGGGAATTTGCTCGATAACGCGCTCCGCTATACGGAAGCCGGCAAATCGATTCATGTGAAGACGTATGCGACCGCGAACAATGCCGTCACCGAGATTCATGACGAAGGCCGGGGCATCCCGAAAGAAGACCTCGATCAGCTGACGAAACGATTCTATCGCGTCAATAAGTCACGGACACGCGAAGACGGCGGGACCGGACTCGGGCTCGCCATCGCCAAACATATTATGGAGCGCCACGGCGGCTCGATGCACTTCGCCTCAGAAGTCGGCAACGGGACGACCGTCACACTCACGCTCCCCCTTTTACCGGACGAAGATATTTAAAAAACAGACAGCCGCGATGGCTGTCTGTTTTTAGATGTCCTTCCCTTTATAGGCATCATCTGATTCATTCATGAGACGCTCCCGCTCAGCGTGCGTCTGCGGAAAGCCGTTCGCTTGCCACTCGGCCCGGTGATTCGAGTCAAGTTGAGTGAGACCCGCTTCCGCCTCGTCTTTATCTGAATCGACACTTTCCATGCGATCCATCTTGCTCCATGTATCCTCATCGTGGTCTTGCGTCAAGAGCGCTGCCACTTTCGGCGCGACGAGCGCAGCCCCGGCCACACCGAGTACGATTCCCATTAAGACTTTCTTATCCATCCGAATACCCCTCCTTAGTCACTATGTACCGATAATTCCACTGTTCCGCAAAATCGAAACCCGTTTCCTAAAGCGTTTACACAATTTAACAGAGTGGAATAACAATCAACACAAGGAGGCGATGAGGATGAAGAAATCACAGAACCCGTCAAAGCGACCGTTCGATAATCCGGATGCTGTCGATACCGACAAGGAGAGTATCTTCGACCAGGAGGGCATGGAGACCGTCGACCCGATTCCGGTGGAAGAGCTGAACCAAAAAGTGAAGGATGAAAAACAGAAACGACACTCGAAGGACGACTCGGCCAGCGAGAAAAAATATGACGGCAACAAATAAAGATGCGGACGAATTCGTCCGCATCTTTATTTCACGTTAAATCTTTTGGCGAGAAGCCGTATGGTAGCATCTCTTCTTTTGTCATCACTTTCGTCTCTCCGGCCATGTTCGCGAGAATCAACGTAAAGTCGTCACTCGCAAACTCGGCAATGACTTGACGGCAAGCGCCACACGGCGAGATTGGGCCCGCTGTGTCTCCAACGACAACGACCGTCTCGATTGCCTTGCTGCCTTCCGATACCGCTTTGAAGATGGCGGTCCGTTCTGCACACATCGACAACCCGTACGAAGCGTTTTCGACGTTGCAACCCAAAATTTCTTTGCCGGTCTCGTCAATGACGACGGCCCCGACATTGAATTTCGAATACGGTGTATAGGCACGCGACCGTGCATCAATTGCTTTATGGACAAGCTCGTTCACTTTTTCTTGTGGGATCATCTGATGTTCCTCCGCTTCTTAACGTTTATCAAAAGAAGTCTGACATCTGAACTATAGCGTGAAAACACTGTTTTTGCAAGCGTTTTCACAACCCCGTCAATACTTTTTCTTTTTCTTCTTCTCGAAGACGACGATTGACTCGACGTGCGCCGTCTGCGGGAACATATCGTACGGCTGGATATAGTTGATTTTATAGTCGGCTTTCATGAGTTGGTCCGCATCCCGTGCGAGTGTCTGCGGGTTACATGACACGTAGACGATGCGTTTCGCTTTCGATGAGATCATTGCGTTGAGGAGCTGATGATCGACACCAGTGCGCGGCGGATCGACGACGATGACATCTGGAATCCAACCGTCCTTGACCCAGCGCGGAATCCAGTGCTCGGCCCGGCCTTCAACATAGGTTGCATGGCTGAACCCGTTCTCACGCATGTGCGCATTCGCATCTTCGACTGCTTCTGGGACGACTTCCATCCCGCGAATCTCTTTTGCATGTGGCGCGAGCCATAGCCCGATTGAACCGACACCAGCGTACGCATCGATGACCCGTTCTTGACCCGTTAGGCCAGCCGCCTCGACGACTTCCCGATACATGACTTCCGTCTGAGCCGGATTGAGTTGGAAGAACGCACGCGGTGACAAGTGGTAATGGACGTCGTCAAGCTGTTCGTCCATCTTGTCTTGCCCGGCGATATGAACCGTGCGGTACCCGAAGATGACGCCTGAACGGTTCGAGTTAATATTCAAGTGGAACGACACGACGTTCGGCAACGCCATGATGCGGTCACTCAGTTCGTCCAAACGCGGGACATCTTCATTCCCGACGACGAGTACGACTTGGACGTCATCCGTCTTATAGCCCGAGCGGACGATGACGGTACGGGCAAAACCGACGTCACGGCGCGCATCGTATACAGGGATGTCGAGTTCGTTCAAAATACGGACGATGGCGTTGTTGATGTTCGTCGTGTCGCGCTGCTGCACCATGCAGTGTTCGATTGGCACGAGCTCATTCGTGTTCGGCTTGTAGAGCCCTGACACGATTTCACCGCGGCGCGTCGAGAGCGGGAATTGTGACTTGTTGCGGTAATACCAAGGGTTGTCCATCCCTTTCGTACCACGGATATCCGATTTGTCGACGTTCAATTTCGTCTTTTGACGGAAGGCGTTGCGGACGATTTCTTCTTTATAGTCCATCTGCAGGCGCGGACTCATATGTTGAATCTGGCAACCGCCACACTCGTCATAAATCGGACATGGTGGCTTGACCCGGTCCGGTGAATCATTATCGCGCTTGATGACGCGTGCCTCGGCGTAGTTCCGCTCGACGCGCGTAATTTCGACTTTCGCCTTTTCTCCAGGTAATAAGTTCGGAATGAAGATGACCATGCGATCAATCGTCGCGATGCCCTCTCCGTTAATCCCTAGCCGCTCGGCTTGGGCGCTTGTGTATTCTCCTACGATCAGTTTCAATGTGTTTCATCCTTTCGAGATACTTGTTCTAAATCTTTGGCGTAACGTACGACTTTCGCACGTAAGGAATCAATATCAGCTAACAATCGATGCAAATCCTCTGGCGTCGTGAATTCGTCCAACGTATTGACTGATAAGCACAGTAATTCCGTTCTCGATTTTAACACGTTCATTTTTCCTGCCGTATCTGTTCGTGATTTACCCATCTCGTGATCGCTCCTTTGGTTCGTGACAAAGAGTTGTTATTATAGCATACTATTTCGTGTGACTTGATGAAAAGGTGGGATTGATATGCAAAACATCTCGACAACGTTTGATCCGTGGGAAGCATACCTCGATCAAACCGAGTTCGGTCGCCTCGTCCTTTCGAACGTCGAAGTGACGACGACCAAACTATGCAATATGCGCTGCGAGCATTGCGCGGTCGGCTATATGCTCGACCAGACAGAAGAACCCGAAGTCCCGCTCGACTTATTGATTTCGCGTTTGGATGAAATCGAGCATTTACGCGCATTTTCGATTACGGGCGGCGAACCGATGCTGTCGATGAAATCGGTGCGCAACTACGTCGTCCCACTCTTGCGTTACGCTAAGGAGCGCGGCGCCCGCACGCAAATCAACTCAAACTTGACGCTCCCGCTCTCTCGCTACCATCTTATTACCCCTTACCTCGACGTTTTGCACATTTCGCATAACTGGGGAACGGACGCCGACTTCTTAGAGGGCGGTTTCGCGATGATGGACCGAAAACCGAGCGCGGAGGCACGTTTGAAGATGCTTCAGACGATGAAAGACAACGCCCGTGCGCTTACGGCCGAGGGTGTGATCGTATCGGCCGAGACGATGCTCAACAAACGGACGATTCCGCACTTGAAGGAAATCCATGAAGAGATTGTCGCACTCGGCTGTCAACGTCATGAAGTGCACCCAATGTACCCCGCCGATTTTGCCAGTGCGCTCGAGTCGGCGTCGCTCCCTGACACTCGCCAGGCGATTCACGACCTGCTCGATGTCCGGGACGAGAACGTTTGGATGCTGTTCGGAACGTTGCCGTTCTATGCTTGTTCCGAGTTACCGGAAGACCGCGCTTTATTGAAACGGCTCCACGAGGCGAAGAACGTGACCGTGCGAAACGACCCGGATGGCCGCTCACGCCTCAACACGAACATCTTCGACGGCCAAATCATCGTCACCGACTTCGGCGATGAGCTCGGCACGCTCGGGACGTTGTATGACACCTCGTTCCAAGACGCGTATGAGGCGTGGACGAACAGCAGTTTGAACGCCACACTGTCCTGCCACTGTCCGGCTGTCAAATGCCTCGGCCCGAACGCACTCGTCAAACAAGCGTACTATCCTGAAGTGAACTTCCGGGAACGTGTGGCCGAACCGTTTTAATTGCTTCGATTCGGGAAATGTTCAGTATATAAACTGAATCGAGGTGTTTGAAGATGACAGCCATCTATGTATTTATGATCACCGTCATGGCCATCATCATTTTCGGTGGTGTGCTCAGCATCTTATTGACAGCCGCATTCGTTTCAGACAAAGTAGACCGTGATGAAGTATTCAGTCAAGGCAGTTGGGACGATGAACTCTTACACTTGAACCATGTACCCCAACCGATTGACGAGCCAAAAAGCTGAGACTCTTCTCAGCTTTTTACTATGCAATCAATGATGAGGTGAACTATGCAACGCTTTCGATTTTCAATTTTATTACTTGTCGTCTTTATCTCCGGCTTGATTCAAGGTGCGCTCATCCCGCTCTTGTCGACACTCATCGAACGGGACGGCAACCCGGCCTGGTTGAACGGGTTGAACGCGACCATGCTCTATCTCGGGGTCATCGTCTCCGCCCCGCTACTCGAACGGTTCGTCCGCAAGTACGGATTTCGTCCGACCATCGTCCTTGGCATCATCTTGACGGCGCTCGCTACGTTCTTCTTGCCGCTCTGGCCGTCCCTGCTCATGTGGGCGCTCATGCGTTTCGTCATCGGCTTCGGTGACTCGGCGCTCCATTACGGATCCCAAGTGTGGGTCACGTCCGCGAGCGATAAGCGGAGCCTGGGACGAGCAATGGCGTATTACGGGATGGCGTTCAGCCTCGGTTTCGCGGTCGGTCCGCTCATCGCGCCGCTCGTCGACCTTCACTTTTGGCTGCCGTTCCTCGTCTTGATCGTCTTCTGTCTCGCATCCTTGTTCTTGATCTTCAAGGTCGACAATGAGTATCCTGAGGCCGAGAAAGTGAAGACCGACTCGAAAGGACGCATCCGACTCGTCCTCATCGGCGGCGGGTATACGCTCTTACCTGCTTTTACATACGGGTTCCTTGAAGCGAGCTTGAATGCCAACTTACCGATTTTCACAGTCCGCAACGATATCGGGCTCACGCAGACGAGCACGCTCATCACGACGTTCATCGTCGCCTCGATTGTCGTGCAATTACCGCTCGGTCGGCTCGCCGATCACTTCGGGAAAAAGCGGATTCTTCAAATCGTCCTGACACTCGGCACGCTCGTTTTTGCGATTGCCAACCTGGCCGTCGACCATTACGTCTGGCTCCTCGTCTTGTTCGCGCTCGCAGGCGCCGGGCTCGGCTCGACATATTCGCTCGGACTGGCCCATATGACGGAAGTGTTGCCGCGTTCGTTGTTACCGACCGGCAATATGCTCTATAGCATCTCGTTCAGTGTCGGTTCGATTAGCGGACCGATGATTGGCGCATTTTGGATCGCGTTACCAAAAGAAGTGTATTTCTTGATGTATACGCTCATTCTTGGGATTCTGGCCGTCAGTTTATTCACGGCGAAAGCCAAGCCGATTGACATCTAAAAGGGAGGGTCTCCGCCGAGACCCTCCCTGTTTCACGTTATTCTTTCACCGGACCGAGCCTGACATCGTTTCGTTCGAACGCCCGCATGAACACCTCATCGAGCGCGAACGGTTCCGTCTCGAGCGAGGCCAACACGTCGGACTTGAGCGTGACTTCAATGACTCGATCATTGATTTGCCATTTCGTCTGAATGTCTTCGCCATGCCTCATAGCACGCGCGTCCACTTGCTCATGATGCTCCTTCAACCCGCGACTTACGCACTTCATCACGTATTTGACATACTCGTCTCGCGGTTGTCGAGAGATGAGTATGTTTCGGACGATTGGATTTCTTGCCACGGTAGCACCCTCCTTTCTTTTCGATTCGCACGCAAGTCTTTACAACGAAGACCGATTTCAACTGAAAGAATTCAGAATTTTTAATATATTTTGCCATGGGAACAAGATTCCGTCAACCATGCCTCTCCCTCACTTTGTCATCGCACTCCCCGATTCGCTCGTCCTTGAAAATATGTGGAGAGATAAATCCCAGCGATGACGAACAACAACCCAACGAGCGCGTTCCATGGAATCGTCTCCCCGAGTAACACGCTCGATAGGACGACACCGAATAAGGGAACAAAGAACATATAGAGCGATACCCGGCTGACCGGATTATATTTCATCAGCGTATTCCATAATGTGAACCCGACCGCCGATAAAAGGGCGAGATACAACAAGAAGAAGAGGGTCGTCACGGTGTAAGGCAGGAACACATCCCCTGGCGCAAGCACGCAACCGACGATGAGTAGTCCGAGCGAGCCAATCACCATCGCCCAAGCCGTCATCGGAGCGACGTCATGCGAGCGCGAATAATCTTTGGCAATCAAATTCCCGAACGCGCCTGAGATCATCGCCATAATCAGCAGAATCTCTCCAATCCCAAACCCGACTTCCGCGCTTGCCGTCGGCCAGTTGGCGATGACGATTCCGGAGAATCCGAGCGTAAGGGCAATCCCTTTCAAGCGATTTAAGCGATCATCCTCATAACGAAAATGAGCGAGTGCCATCTGGAAAAATGACGTCGACCCCGCGATAATCGAGCCCTGCACCCCCGTCGAGATCGAAAGACCGATATAGAAGAACAAGTATTGTAAGAACGTCAGAAATGCCCCTAAATGCGCATACGCCTTTAGCTTTTCAGCAGTTAAGCGAATCGGACGCTTGAAGACGAGTCGACTGATGACGAGTAAGAGCAGACCGGCCAATAAAAAGCGTTCCCCGGCAAAAAACAGCTGTTGCCCGTATTCGTTTTCCTGGATATCGAGCGCTTCGTAGCTCAGTTTGATGAACGGAAAGGCGCTCCCCCATAAGAACGTGTTGAATAGGGCTAAGAACGTGACCGTCCAAGGGCGTTGAAATACATTCGGCATGACACAAAAACTCCTTAATCTTTTAGTTTGTGAGTGATTACGTTTGGTGCTAAAATAGACTTACACGATAATCATTATAAATAAGGTATTCACCTTTAATTCGCGTAAAACTTAATAATATCAACAATGGATAATGATAATCATCCTCATACATTATCATTTAACTGATATATATTCTCAATTAGAAAGAGGTGCTCACATGAACACATCAACCGTCACACACGAAAAAAGCCACGTCTTCAAACGGGCCAGCTGGGTCGAACATATCGAGCTCATCATGGCGCTCATCAGTGGTGTATTGATTGTACTCGCATATATCGCGGAAAGACAAGACGGAGCTCCTGCGCTCTACGTCACTCTGTATTTGACCGCCTTTTTAATCGGCGGATATGCCAAAGCCAAGGAAGGCTTGACCGATACATGGGAGACGCGCTCCTTGAACGTCGAGCTACTCATGATTATCGCCGCCATCGGTGCTGCTTCAATCGGGTACTGGATGGAAGGCGCCATCCTAATCTTCATCTTCGCGTTATCAGGCGCCCTTGAGACGTATACGATGAATAAAAATGAGCGTGCCCTTGAATCGCTCATGGAACTCCAACCTGAGCAGGCGACCCGATTGAACAGCTCGGGCGGCCTCGAGGTCGTCCATATCGACGAACTGCGCGTCGGTGACCACATCTACGTAAGACCCGGCGAGCGCATCCCGGTCGACGGTCGGATTTTGAAAGGTAGCGCCTCGATTGAGGAAGCCGCCATCACCGGTGAATCGATTCCGGTCGACCGGAACGTCGGCGATGAGGTGTATGGATCAAGCGTAAACTTGAACGGTGTCTTGACGCTCGAAGTGACAAAGCTCGCCACAGAGACATTGTTCCAAAAAATCATTCAAATGGTCCAGCAGGCGCAAGAAGAAAAATCACCGTCCGCCCAGTTCATCGACCGGTACGAGGGACGCTACGTTCAAGTCGTGCTCGCCTCCGTCACGGCAATCATCTTGCTAGGCCCGGTATTGACGTCATGGTCGCTCGAGACGAGCATTTACCGCGGGATGATCCTTCTCGTTGTCGCTTCGCCGTGTGCCCTCGTTGCCGCCATCACGCCGGCGGCACTCGCAGCCATTGCCTCGTCTGCTAAACACGGGATTTTATTCAAAGGCGGTGTCCATATCGAAAATATGGGACGTTTGAAAGCCGTCGCGTTCGATAAGACCGGTACGCTCACAATCGGTAAACCAGAAGTCCAAGCGGCGTTGATTCATCCCGATACGACACAAGAACACGTGTATCGCATTGTCAGCTTGATTGAAGAACATTCGATGCATCCGCTCGCCGAGGCGCTCGTTCAGTACACGGGCAGTTATACGGGGGCGATGGAACACTTTAAAGACGTGACTGGGTCTGGGATTGAAGCGACCATCGACGGTGTCGCTTACCGGGTCGGTAAACAGAAATTCGCCGATCGCAGCCACGACTTTTTCCGCGACGAAGTCGAACGTTTGAAAGCGGCCGGCCACACACTCGTATTCATCAGTGACGAAGAGAAGACAATTGGGGCGTTCGCGCTTCGAGACACGTTACGTCCCGAGGCCAAGCAAGCGATCGAGCGACTCAACCACCTCGGCATCGCCACCATCATGATCACGGGTGACAACGAGGCAACAGCACGCGCTATCGCCTCCGAGGCCGGCTTGACCCGCTATATTGCCGAATGTCTTCCGGAAGAGAAAGTCGAGCACATTAAACGATTGAAACAAGAGTATGGCAGCATCGGCATGATTGGTGACGGGATTAACGACGCCCCTGCCCTCGCGACGGCCGATGTCGGGATTGCGATGGGAGAAGGGACGGACGCCGCTCTCGAGACGGCCGACGTCGTCTTGATGAAGAACGATTTGAACCGCCTAAGCTCGGCCATCAAACAGTCGCGTAAGTTGAATCGGGTCGTCCTCCAAAACGTTGTGTTCGCATTAGGGGTCATCCTCGTATTGATTGCGACGAACATCTTCGAATTGCTCGTCATGCCATTCGCCGTCGTTGGGCACGAAGGATCGACCATCCTCGTCATTTTGAACGGCCTACGCTTGCTCAGCACGTCATGGGACTGACAAAAATCGACACCGTCATTGAAAGCCGTTGGCGATTTCGCTATAATTGAAACAATGTGTCTAATTAGACCGGAACTGATTAGGAAGATTGGCTAAAGGTGGTACAGTGTATGAATACGATAGCAGTAATCGGCAAAGTGTTTGTCGATATTAAAGGAACCTCGTTCGCCCCGCTCCATAAAGATGCCAAGAACGTCGGTGACATCGCGTTCTCAAACGGCGGAACCGGCCGTAACGTCGCTCAAAATTTAGGTGTCCTCGGCAATGATGTCCGTTTCGTGTCGACCGTGACGAACGATCAAATCGGGATGGGTGTCCTCGAGGAGCTCCGCGGTTTGAATGTGAACGTCGATCACGTCGATTTGCTCGATGACAACGGCATGGGCATGTGGCTGGCCGTCATGGATAACAACGGCGATCTTCAAACGTCGATCTCGAAGCAACCGGACGAGGCGATGATGGAAGAATGTATCCTTCGTCGCATCGATACGGTGTTCGCCGAAAGTCAGGCGGTCGCAATCGACCTCGACTTGTCGGTCAACGTGCTCAACGAGACGATTGAGCTATGCCGCGAGATGAAACTCCCGCTTTACGGCGTGTGCGGCCATCTGTCTGTCATCGAACGGAACCGCCATTTGCTTCAAGGCTTCACCGGCTTCATCTGTAGCCGTGAAGAAGCAGAGATTCTATCTGACATGTCGATCGTCACGGTGGACGATGCGTTACGTGTCGCTGAAGTGCTCGCCATGAAAGGTGCCCCGCTCACAATCGTCACGATGAGTGAACTCGGTGCGGTCTATGTCGACTTGCGTACGAACGAACAAGGCCACGTCCCGACGACGAAAGTGAAAGTCGCCGACTCGACCGGTGCCGGTGACTCGTTCTTCTCCGCTGTCATCTCCGAGTTGATGAAACGCCATCCGATTGAGGATGCGCTCCGACTCGGGATGCGCGTCGCCGGGAAAGTCATCGCCTCGCACGATAACGGCCTGACGCCTGATATGTATGCATCACTCGAACAACCAGCAGCAGATTAACCAAAACGCATCGGCCGCGAGTCGATGCGTTTTGTTCACGATTCGAAATCGAAAGGAACGATTCCATTGGTCAGAACGAAATTACGCAGTGCCATCATCCTCGTGAATGAACATGACGAAGTCGCGCTCATTCGCCGAGAAAAAGAGAACCTTTTGTATTATGTCTTCCCAGGTGGCGGAGTCGAATTCGGCCATACCGCCGAAGAGACGGCCGTCCGTGAGGCGTTCGAAGAGCTCGGCGTCCACGTCGAACTCGAAGGGATCGCCGCTCACGTCGCTTTCAATGGCGAGTTGAACCCGTATTACTGGGCTCGCGTGACCGGTGGCGAATTCGGCACCGGCACCGGCGAAGAGTTTCAAGCCGAACAGACGAATGGTTCATACACACCAATGTGGGTGAAACGCAGCGCGCTCAGCCATTTACCGGTACGACCGCCGTCACTCGCCGACTTGCTCGCGAACGAGGCCGAGCGCTTTTTCAATAAAACGCTGGCCGAAGACTGATTTTATGTGTAGCCTCCTGACATTTCGGGAAAGAAAGTTTCTAACGATAACGTTCAGGAGGCTCATACATGGATACTACAGAAGTGAAAGAAAAAAAGAATTGGTTCGCCTTCGGGAAAGAGTTGCTTCGTCGCTTCAAAGAACATGATGTTCAAGATTACGGCGCGACGCTCGCTTTTTTTTGGTTCTTATCGATTTTTCCGGGCATCATCTTCATTCTCGCGTTGCTCTCGTTCTTCGACATTTCCCAGGCATCGTTCCAAGAACAGTTGAACAACTTGGCGCCTGGGGCGGCCGCGACTGATTTTTTGACCGGGATTTTTGACGCGATTGGCGAACCGCGCGGCGGACTCCTCTCAATCGGTGCGATTTTGGCGATTTGGTCGGCCGCTAAAGGGGTCGAACGCTTGATTAACATGGCGATTCACGCATACGGGGAAGACAACGAACGAAACTTCTTCGTCAGCAAAGGCATCGCGCTCGGCTTGACGCTCTTGCTCGGTGTCGGCGTACTGTTGCTCATTGTCTCGAACGTGTTCGGTTCACAAATCATCGACTTTTTGATGCGCTTCATCCCCATCTCAGGGGCTGACGTCATCTTGATTAACGTGTTCCGCTACGTGTTGACGACCGTCATCTTGATTTTGACGCTCTCGATTTTTTATAAGATTGCTCCTCAACAACACGTGTTTTGGAAGAGCACGATTCCAGGCGCGATCTTCGGCGTCATCGCCTGGCAGCTCGTCTCACTCGGATTCAGCCTGTACGTCTCAAACTTCGGCAACTACGATTCGACGTACGGTTCACTCGGGGGGATTATCGTCACGTTGCTCTGGTTACAATTGACCGGCATGATCATTTTGATCGGGTCAGAAATCAATGCTACTTGGCAACGTTTCTTCAAAACGCCGAGCGAACGTGAGTACGAGAAAAACTATAAGAAAAATAAAAAGTCCAAATCGAAAGATTCGGACGAGGACGAGTATAAAGACATTCCCGTCAACACATACGGGTAACGAAAGAAAGGCGGTCTCTGCAGGAGAGACCGCCTTTTACGTTATGCTTCGACGACATCGAGACGTCCCGTCGCCGGATCGATGACGAATCCGTGGACGTTCGTGCCCGGTGGCAAGAGTGGATGGTTTTTGATGAGACTGACCGAGTTGACGACGTTCGCTTCGACCGAGTCAAACCCGTGTAACCACTTCTCCAAATCCATACCCGACGATTTGAGCGTCTGGAGCGTTTGCGGTTCGATCCCGCGACGCTCCATTTCGCCGATGACCGCGTTTGGGTCGATGGCCGCCATCCCGCAATCATAGTGCCCGATGACGATGACTTCTTCCGCTCCGAGCGCATACAGCGCGACAAGAATGGAACGCATGACCGAACCGAACGGATGTGATAGGACAGCACCCGCATTTTTTATAATTTTAGCATCCCCGTTTTTCAAACCGAGAGCTTTCGGCAGTAACGCCGTCAGACGTGTATCCATACATGTTAAAATGACAATTTTCTTATCGGGGAACTTGTCCGAGACGAACTCTTCGTATTGTTTCTCCGAGACGAATTTTTCATTGAACGCTAACATTTCTTGAACGACTGACATATGGTTCCCTCCTTTTATTTACGCGATGAATCGCGCGACCATCAAACCGATGACCATCCAAGCACCGAACAACGTGTTCACTTTTGCGGTCATCGCCATCGCTGGCATCAATTGAGCCGGTTCCTGTTTGATCCAAAAGCGTTTCACCGCCCGAATCATAATCGGAATGGTCAAGAGTGACAACAGCACCCAAGGCGTCACGCCAAACCCGACGACAGCGACGATAATGCCAATCAACGCCGCGATAAAGAATCCGGCTAAGACGAGAACCGCACGTCGATGTCCGACGAGACAGGCAATCGTTTTGCGCCCGTTCACTTTATCGTTATCTAAGTCGCGAATATTGTTCGCGAGCAAGATGGCCCCGATTAACAGCGCCATCGGGAACGACACGAGCAACAGCTCCGTCGTCACCGTTCCGATTTGGAGGTATCCTGAAATCCCGATAATGACATACCCCATGAACAGACCGGCGACGAGTTCACCGAACGGTGTATAGGCGATGGGAAGCGGACCTCCTGTATAGAGGAACCCGACGACCATCGACAACACGCCGATCCAAATCAAGTGCCAGCTCGTCGAAGCGGCGATATAAAGACCGAGCACGGCCGCTACCCCGTACATCCCAAGGGCAATCCCGAGGACTTGGCCCGGTGTGAATCCATCGCGTACGATTGAACCACCGATTCCGATTGACCCTTCATGGTCGAGCCCGCGCTTATAATCGTAATACTCATTGAATAAATTCGTCGCGATTTGAATCAAGACCGAGGCGATGAGCATCGCCAGGAACAGTCCCCATTTCAATTCGACTTGCCCGAGGACGATGAACGTCCCTAACAGCACCGGTATGAAGCTCGCCGTCAATGTGTGCGGACGAATCATGCGCCAATAGGCACCTTTCTCTCTCTTCTTCATGCACTTCCCTCCCTTCGTTAGTTTACGTCTCTTTAAAAAAATCTGTCAATGCCCGTCGCTCGAACGGTTCCCTTCACTTTCCCGAGCATTTGACGGCCAGTTCTGCCGTGAAGTCATGATACACTAAAGAATGAGAATTCCATTGGATTGAGGAGGCTTTTCTTACATGCCAGATACTCAAACACACATTAAACAACGAATCGAGCAAGCCCATAAACGGGCACGTGCTTGGCAACGGCCGGTCTTGGCCTCCTACACGTGGGAGATCCCTTCGTTCGATGCGTTTCATATCATTCAAAACACGGAAACGTCCCATTATTATTTTTCGACACCCGACCGCTCCCTCGAGATGCTCGGATGTGCCGATGCGCTCGTGTTGACGGCTTCTGGCCCGGAACGGTTCCAACGGTTGCAATATGATTGGAGCCTGCACCGCCGGGACGTCGACGCGGTCATTTATGCGTTCTCGGGCTTCTCGTTCGACACGTTCATCCGCCCCCAGAAAAATATGTGGGAAGCGTTCGGCGAAGCGTCATTGGTCGTGCCTAAATTTTTATATCGCCGTTCGGGTGACAAACACACGTTGACCGTCTCGACGCTCGTGTCGGCGAAACGTTCGGTCGAACAATATTTGATTCAACTGGCCGATCAGCTCGCCCAGTTCAACGCGTTGCACGCTCCCGACGAGCAGGCACCGACCTACTCTCAAGTGAAAGATGGCGTCGACCACTTCAAGTCGAGCTTCCAACAAGCCAAATTGAACATCTCGGAAGAACGTGTCGAGAAAATCGTCATCGCCCGTGAAGAGATTTATCAAACATCAGAAGAGCCGTTCCCGTTCGCGACGACGTTACGCCATTTGTCAGAACATCAAACGGGCAGTTACGTCTTCTTATATCAACCAAAGCGAGAAATCGGCTTTTTCGGGGCGACCCCGGAGCGCCTCGTCAAAAAACAAGGACCGTACATCGAAACGGCAGCCATCGCCGGAACAATTAAACGACCGGACACAGAAATCGAGGCGGATGTAGCCAAACAGACGCTGTTGCACGATGCCAAGAATTTAGATGAGCATCAAATCGTCGTGAAGGACATTAAAAACGCCCTCACTCCATACGCGGCTACTATCAAGGCACCCGAAACGCCGCGTATATTAGAAAATCGCTCGGTGTTCCATCTGCATACACCGATTCAAGCGACACTCGATACGAACGCATCATTGCTGTCCATCATCGAGTCGCTCCACCCGACGCCCGCGCTCGGCGGTTCACCGAAACGGACGTCTGTCCGCTTATTGCGTGAGATTGAGCGGTTCGACCGCGGTTGGTACGGTTCGCCGTTCGGCTGGTTGAATACGGAAGGAGAAGGCGAATTCGTCGTCTCGATCCGGTCCGCCCTCGTGCATCACCAATTCGTGGCGCTATACGCAGGCTGTGGAATCGTCCAAGAGTCTGAACTCGAAGCGGAACTCGCCGAGACGGAAATCAAGCTCAGTCCAATCAAGCAAGCACTCGGATTGGACAAAGTAAGCGCAGGAGGCAATCAAGCATGAATGAAACGTTAACGGATTGGGTCGCCCAGATGATGAACCGGCTCGTCGAACAAGGCGTCGAGGATATCGTCATCAGTCCCGGTTCGCGCTCGACCCCGCTGGCCATGGCCGCTTATCTTCATCCGAGCGTCCGTCATCATATCATCGTCGATGAACGTTCGGCCGCCTTCTTCGCTCTCGGCTTGACCCGCTCCACCTCATCGTTGCGACCGGTCGCGCTCATCTGCACGAGTGGCACCGCCGCGACCAACTACTTTTCCGCGGTGGCCGAGGCGAACATCTCGCAGTTGCCGCTCATCGTATTGACGACAGATCGTCCGCATGAGCTCCGGAACGTCGGCGCTCCTCAAGCAATCGATCAAGTCAGGCTGTACGGCGAGCATGTCAAAGCGAGCATCGACCTCCCTGTTCCTGAAGCCGCCAGTCAGCGCTACATGGAACAAGCGGTGAGCCGGCTCGTTCGAACGAGCATGCACGCGCCATTCGGACCAGTCCACGTGAACATCCCGTTCCGCGAGCCGTTATTGCCGGACATCGAACGCTTAACGTCACTGCTTGAAGGGGACGCCAAATTGTCTGAACCGACCTATCTCAAGCCGACAACAAGTGACGTGAACCGCTTCAAACGAGACATCGATGTTGAACGGCTCGCCTTCCTCGTCGGTCCCGGAACACCGGCGTCATGGCTTGAAGCGATTTATAAAGCGGCGCAAACGTATCATATCCCAATTTTCGCCGACCCGTTGAGCGGGATGCGCCGATTTGATCACGTGCTGACGAACTACGACACATGGCTCGCGAGCGAGCATCGGACGGAATGGACGCCTGACACGGTCGTCCGCTTCGGCGCCGCTCCTGTCTCGAAACGATTGAACCAGTGGCTCCAGGACGTCCCGTGCGTCTTGATTGAGCAACCGGGCTCGTTCCGCGACCCGTCAAATCATGCTACGGTCGTGTACGGAGATGCGATTGATTATGTAGCCGCCATCAACAAAAACTATGACGTCGACTTATTCGATCGGTTCGCGTTGTTCGAACAGATCACCGAATCCGCGAAACCTGCTTTGAGCGGAGAAAGTGCATTGACGCGTCATTTGCTAGCGTCACGTCTCGAACGCATCTTCGTTAGCAATAGCATGCCGATTCGTGATATCGATACGACACTTTCAGCCGGTCAGTCGATTGACGTCGTCGCCAACCGCGGGGCGAATGGGATTGACGGCATCATCTCGAGCGCGCTCGGTGCCTGTCACGATACGGACAAGGCTGCCCTGTTAATTGGCGACTTGGCGTTTTATCATGACAGCAACGCGCTCCAACTCGTCAAATCGCACCCAGGTACGTTCTCCATCGTCGTCGTCAACAACGACGGGGGCGGCATCTTCTCCTTCTTGCCACAAGCTTCGATTGCACCGCAAATGTTCGAGGACTTGTTCGGGACGCCGCTGCAGTTGAATCTACGTGGATTCGCTGACACGTACGGGCTCAGCTATCAACGGCTCGAGCAGCCTGAAGACGTCACGGCCGCCATCGAGGCGGGCGTCCAACTCATCGAGTTCCCATCCGACCGTACGACGAACGTGGCGGAGCACCGTCGTTGGACTGCTTCGCTCACGGACCGCTTGGCGATGGGGAATGAGTCGTGATGCGTCCGCTGCGAGGCGTCTCGTACGAGGTGCTCGAACGCGGCAACGGCCGGCCGGTCTTGCTGTTGCACGGCTTCACAGGAAACGCGGGATGGCTTTCCCGCTTCCCGGAACTACCCGTCCGACTCGTCGCCCCGACACTGTTGCAACATGGTGAAACGGGCCATCAGCCGGTCGAGCGTGCCAAGATGAGTCAACAGGTAAAAGACTTGTCGGCGCTACTCGATACGGACGAAGGCCCGTGGACGGTCGTCGGTTACTCGCTCGGCGGACGTGTCGGCATGACACTCGCCGCCTATGATGATCGGGTCACCCATTTTATCGGCATTAGCACGACGCCCGGACTCAGTGCGGCCGAACGTCGACAACGCCGGCTTCAAGACGAACAGCTCGCCGAATTCATCGAGCGAGCAGGACTTGAGGCGTTCGTTGACCGTTGGGAACAGCTTCCGCTCTGGCACCAGACTGATGAGATGCGTGCCGCACTCCGTCCTGAGCGGTTGGCCCAACATCCAGCCGCACTCGCGGACAGCCTTCGCGCTATCGGGACGGGCAGCATGCCGTCGCTCTGGCCGCTACTCGAGCGCTTACCTCGCACCGATTTGATTGTCGGAGAACACGATGTGAAGTTTCAACAGATTGCTAGGAACATGCAGTTGATCCGTCCCGATATTGAAATTCATGAAATTTCGGACGCATCTCATGCTCCACATGTCGAGAATGCCCAACAATTTGGTACAATGATAGAGAAATTGATTTTAGGGGGAATTTAAATGGAATCAGTAGCAAACTGGACATCGGTCCGCACGTACGAAGATATCAAGTACGAGAAGTGGAACGGCATCGCCAAAATCACCATCAACCGTCCGGAAGTACGGAACGCGTTCCGTCCACTCACGGTAAACGAGCTCATCGACGCGTTCGCACGCGCCCGTGACGATAAAGAAGTCGGTGCCATCATCTTGACTGGTGAAGGCGATCAAGCCTTCTGCTCAGGCGGCGACCAAAAAGTACGCGGCCACGGCGGCTACGTCGGTGACGACGAGATTCCACGCTTGAACGTCCTCGACCTTCAACGCTTGATTCGCGTCATCCCGAAACCAGTTATCGCCATGGTAGCCGGTTATGCAATCGGTGGCGGACACGTCTTGCACGTCGTCTGTGACTTGACGATTGCAGCCGACAACGCCCGTTTCGGTCAAACTGGACCAAAAGTGGGCTCGTTCGATGCCGGTTACGGTTCAGGTTACTTGGCTCGCATCATCGGCCACAAGAAAGCACGCGAAATCTGGTACCTCTGCCGTCAATACGACGCACAGCAAGCGCTTGACATGGGACTCGTCAACACGGTCGTCCCACTCGAGCAACTTGAAGCCGAGACGATCCAATGGTGCCAAGAGATCTTGCAACACTCTCCGACGGCACTTCGCTTCTTGAAGGCAGCGATGAACGCCGACACGGACGGACTTGCAGGACTTCAACAGCTTGCCGGCGACGCGACGCTTCTCTACTACACGACAGACGAAGCGAAAGAAGGACGCGACGCTTTCAAAGAAAAACGCGACCCAGACTTCGGTCAGTTCCCACGTTTCCCGTAAATCGACAAAGAGTAGCGACTTCGCTACTCTTTTTTTGGAGGTCCTGATGATGAATCGTTATGTGACACAACATCGACGTGACGCCATGGCACTCGTCACCGCGTCCGTCAGTTTGACCTGGGCCGAGTTAAGCGCGGAGAGCGCCCGTTTGGCCCACTTCTTGCAACGGGTCGCACCCGAAGCCCGCCATATCGGATTACGCGCTGCGAACAGCGCTGATTATGTCATCGCTGTCCATGCCATCCAGTTACTCGGAAAAGTGCTCATTCCGCTCAACACACGGTTGACGATGAGCGAACTGGCAGGACAAATCGAGACGGCCGATATCGATGTATTGCTCGTCGATGAACCGATTGACCTGTCAATCACCCAATTCGAGTTGACGTCACGAGATGAGGCGTCACTCGCCACACCGCACGAATGGGCAGACGATGAAGTCATGTCGCTCATGTTCACCTCAGGCACGACCGGGCGGGCCAAGGCCGTAAAGCAGACGTTCGGCAATCACATCGCGAGCGCCGAGGCTGCCAAGACGCGCCTCGGATATGGGACGCGTGACCGGATGCTCATCGTCACGCCACTCTTCCATATGAGCGGACTCGCCCAAGTGTATCGGAGCGCCCGTTTCGGTTCGACATTATACGTCGAACCGAAGTTCGATGTCGTCCGGACACTCGAGTTGATTGAGACGGCAAGAATCACCCACATCTCGCTTGTCGCCGTCATGCTTCAGCGTCTCCTCGACGCAGGTCTTTCCCGCCATCAGCTACGACTTCTGCTCGTCGGCGGTGGTCCCGTACCGCGCCCGTTGCTCGAAGAAGCCGAGCGGCGGCAGTTACCGGTCGCCCAGACGTACGGAATGACGGAGACGTGTTCGCAAGTCGCGACGCTGTTGCCATCTGAGGCGCTCGCCCACATCGGTTCGAGTGGTCAAGCAATCGCGCCGACCCAACTCCGTATCAATGCGGATGGGGAGATTGAAGTGAACGGACCGACGGTGACCCCTGGTTACTATAGACAGCCAGAGGCCGACGCCTGGACGCCCGACGGCTATTGGCAGACCGGTGATCTCGGCACAATCAAGGACGGTTACTTGTACGTCCATGACCGTCGCAGTGACTTGATTATCTCTGGCGGCGAGAACATTTATCCAGCCGAAATCGAGAGCGTGTTATTGCGTTGCCAGGGCATTCAAGACGTAGGGGTCGTCGGTCGTCCCGACCCGACTTGGGGAGCGATACCTGTCGCCTTCACGGTCGGTACGTTCGATTTCGATGAGGCAATTCAGCTGTTGCACGACCATCTGGCGTCTTATAAACATCCGAAAGCATGGATTGCCGTCGACGAGTTGCCTCGTAACGCCAACGGTAAATTGATGCGTCATCGCTTAAAGGAGGCTGACCATGATTCGTCGCGCTGAACTGTATATCGTCCCCCTCACGTTCAAACATCCGATTGTCACCGCCCACGCCGTGTTGACGACGAGACGGACGGTCATTCTCCGTCTGGAGACGGTCGACGGCGTTGTCGGCTACGGGGAAGGTGTCGCGTTCGAGACGCCATGGTATACGGCTGAGACCGTCCGCTCCGTCATCGATACGTCCGCTTTGATTATCCAACTGTTGAAAGGGAGGACGTTGTCCGCCGCCTCGTTCGGTACCCATGTCAGCTCCATCATCGGCCACCCGATGGCGAAAGCGATGTGGGAGAGCGCTCTATGGGAGGTGGAAGCGGCCCGAGCGAATCAGACATTAAAACAATACGTCCAAGCCGGCAACGCCGTGGCCTGTGGCCGGACCATCGGCATCGGTCTTCTCAGTCAAACGTTGAACGCCATCGAGTCTGCGCTCGCGTCCGGATTCGACCGGATCAAGTTAAAAGCGTCCCCGCATGAACTGCTTCCAGCGCTCAGCGAGATTCGGAACAATTTTCCGGACGCCCCGCTCATGATTGATTTGAACGGAAGTGGCTCCGAGCAACCGCTTGACTGGTTTGAGGCGTTAGATACCTACCGTCTCTTGATGATTGAGCAGCCTTATCCGAGCACACATTGGGCTGAGACAGCAGACTTGCAGGCACGGCTCAACACACCGATTTGTCTCGATGAATCGATCAGTTCGGCTCAAGACGTGGCGACGATGCATCGACTTCGAGCCGGTCGCATCGTCAATATCAAACCGGCCCGCGTCGGCGGCTGGAGCGAGGCACTCGCGATTCGCGATAGCGGCACCCCCTACTGGGTCGGGGGTATGTATGAGTCCTCCATCGGCCGTTATCACACGCTCTTATTCGCCTCAATGAGCGGAGCCGCTTACCCGGCCGATATGGCCGGGACGAGCGCTTACTTCGAGACCGATTTGCTCGATATCCCGCTCGAGGTCGAGAACGGACAGTTGATGCTTCCCGATCAAGTCGCACCGGATTGGACGACAATCGAGCAACTGAGCGAACAGACGATTCGACTCCTGTAAAAACTCCGCAAAAAAAGGCGGCAGACCTCGCGTCTGCCGCCTTTTCATCGTTAACGGAACGTGCCCGTCAACACTTCATAGCCGTCTTTCGTGACGACGACCGTGTGCTCGAATTGAGAGACGAGGCTGTTGTTCGGGGTGAACAATGACCAGCCGTCTTCTTCCGATTGATAGACAATTTCGTCTTGCGTCGAGATGAACGTCTCGACGGCAATAACTTGACCCTCTTTCAAGATGTCGTTCTCTTCACGACTATAGTAGTTCGAGATCGTCTCCGGCTCCCCGTGAAGGGTGCGCCCAAGACCATGGCCCGCCAAGTTGCGGATGACCGTGAAGCCGTTCTTCCGGGCATCGGCATAAATCGCCTTGCCGATTTGGTTGACCTTGACACCCGCCTTCACTTTGCTGAGACCCGCTTCGAGCGAGGTCAATGACACTTCGACCAAGCGCTCGTGTTTAGCCGATTTCGGTGTGCCCGCGATGACCGTTCGCCCTGTGTCGGCATAGTAACCATCCTTCACGGCCGAGACGTCGACGTTGACCACGTCCCCGTCTTGGATGACAAGCTCGCCTGGAATCCCGTGGGCTGCGACTTCATTGATGGAGATGCACGTGTAGCCTGGGAACTCATACATCGTGATCGGGGCCGAGGCGGCCCCTTCCGCTTCCAAAATACGTTGTCCAATCTCATCCAACTGTTTCGTCGTCATGCCCGGTTTGACCGCTTTCGCCATCTCGTCGCGCGCCAAGGCGACGATCCGTCCAATCTCACGCAATGCATCGTAATCATAATCTAACATCGTTTTCCCTCTCAATCTAATAGTCGATTTTGATATAAGAACTCTTCTGATAAATCCGCAAACAAGAACATGCCATCCGGTAACGGATAA
Organism: Exiguobacterium sp. s194; assembly: GCF_018618275.1. NCBI lineage: Bacteria > Bacillati > Bacillota > Bacilli > Caryophanales > Exiguobacterium > Exiguobacterium sp. s194. Next base: position 57,482 of record NZ_JACSLT010000007.1, read on the forward strand.
CTGAACGTCCGCGTCACTTCGTTCGAGCTGAAGTCACGATAATCCTCGGACAAGTAGCCTCGTCCGCGCACGTCCATCGCCGCCATCGTGCGAATGAAGTACGGCCGGAAACTCCAGTTATAGCCGCGATACGTATTGTCGACCGTCCAATTCGACTGCGCCTGATAGACGTTCGCGCTCGTCTGGAACCCGGTTTGGTCCGTCAAATAGTAACGGACGAACGTTCCTTCGAGTTTCGGCGCAATATGGAGCAACCATTCATCTTTTTTATCGCGCGACCACTTCCCGCTTTGGACGAGGTCGTGAATTTGTTTATGGAGTTCGAACTCAAGCTCATACAATCGCTTGATCCGCTCTTGATCGTGCAAGAAAAATGACGGCACTTCTTGTGTCAAGACGCTCATGCCTTTCGCTTCGCGCGGCGGTGTCGCATCACCTTGACCCAGGAGTCCACCCATATAATAACGTCCGCCATGACGCCACGCATAACGCAGCTGCCCGAGGTGATCAATTGATTTGTACAAGAGCGGAGCCCCGAGACGGGAAGCGATATATTCCATCGTCTGAAGCATTTGCGGATACGTGACCGATAACGTCTTCTTCTCGACCATCGTCGCCAAATCGACGAGTAGCATCTCAGGCGCCACCGTCATGATATCTTCAATGCTTGTCGACTCAGCGAAGTCGAGCGCGACTTTGACACCGGACGAACGATAATATTGGACGACTCGCGACAAACGTGACACGTCGACGAGATCGGTCCCTTGAAGCGTCACATAAATGCGATGGAGCGGGAAGTTCAACTCCCGCAGCGGGGCCAAAAACGCCTCGCCGCCTTGATCGAGAATCCATTCCGACCGACATCGGAACGTGACGAATTGCGTTTCGTCCCGCAACTGTTCGGCCGCAAGACGCTCCATTCGTTTAGCGATATCGAGCTGGTACTCAAGCGGAACGTCATCGTCATAAAAGAAAGGCGTGAGCGACTCGCCCCTGAACTGCCCATGCACCATATACCCCTCTACTTGAAAGGTAGCAGCCCCGAGAATCGGTTCAAATGTCACTTCGACTTCCTCTGGGTTCATCATCACATCCACTGCATCCACCTTGATCACCTCGTCTTTTTTTCTAAACACGAAAGCGAGCTGGGCTCAGCTCGCTCGTGTATGCACATACATATAGGCACCGAAACAAGCAATGAAATATACGATACTCATCACACCGTACCCGATTCCCATCTTCCCACCGACGCCGATGGCCATCACCAGCCAAATCATGGCGCCGAACAGGAGCGTGGCGACCGGGATATATCGGAAATTCGGACGCTCGGTCCGCGTTATAATCGGTTTCAAAGCCAGGACGCACGCCAATAGTATGACGAGACCAAAACCTAGTTCAATCATCCGTTGACACCTCATTTTTCTGTCTCTACTCGTTTAGTGTAGCATGACACCAAAAAAAAAACCGCAAATCCACTTAGGGAGATGCGGTTTTGGGTTATTGATTAGTCACGTGGACGGCGTGGGCCACGGTCGTCTGAACGACGACGGTCTTCTCCACCCGTGCGTTTGCCACGGTATCCACCGCCGCCACCGCTGCGTCCACCACGGTCACCGCCGCCACGACGTTCGCCGCCGCCACTGCGATTTCCACGGTATCCACCACGGTCGTTGCGTCCACCTTGACGTTTGACGCGAACTGGTTCTGCATACGAGATTTCAACCGGAGTTGAATCTGGCTCTTTCGTCAATCCACGAAGTGCCGCTGCGAGAAGCTCGACTGCTTCGTATTCTTCAAGAAGCTCAGTCGCAAGTTGCGTGTAAGCTTTGAAGTCGCCCGCTTGTACACGTTCGATCAAATCTTCAGCCGATTGCTTTTGGTTGCCCTCAAGCACTTCTGCGATTGTCGGAACGTGACGACGGTTCATCTTCTTGTTTGTTACGCGTTCGATTGCTTTGACTTGACCGAATTCACGTGGCGTGATGAACGTAAGAGCTGTACCTGTTTTACCAGCACGGCCTGTACGTCCGATACGGTGCACGTAGCTTTCCGGGTCTTGTGGGACGTCAAAGTTGTAAACGTGTGTAACGCCTGTGATATCAAGACCACGTGCCGCTACGTCTGTTGCGACCAAGATGTCAATCGTGCTGTTTTTGAAGCGACGGATGACTTGGTCACGTTTTGATTGCGTTAAGTCACCGTGAAGACCATCAGCCGTGTAACCACGCTTGATAAGTGCTTCTGTCACTTCGTCAACACGTTTCTTCGTACGAGCGAAGATGATGCTGAGTTCTGGCGAGTCGATGTCGATCAAACGGCAAAGCGTATCGAATTTTTGGCCTTCGCGCAATTCGAGGAATTGTTGGTTGATGTTCTCAACTGTCATTTCCTTCGCTTTGACTTTGATGATTGTCGGCGACTTCATGAAGCGCTCAGCAATCTTCTTGATTTGTGGTGGCATTGTTGCAGAGAAGAGAAGCGTTTGACGTTCAGCCGGAAGGCCTTTCAAAATCATCTCGATATCTTCAACGAAGCCCATGTTGAGCATTTCATCTGCCTCATCCAAGATCACTGTTTGGATCTCGTCGAGTTTGATCGTCTTGCGTTTCATGTGGTCCATGAGACGTCCAGGTGTCGCAACGACGATTTGTGGGTTCTTTTTCAAACCACGGATTTGGCGGTCGATTTGTTGACCACCATATACTGGAAGTGCGTAAACGCGCTTCGATTCACCAATTTTGTTCAATTCTTCTGCAACTTGAATCGCAAGTTCACGTGTCGGTGCAAGAACAAGTGCTTGGACTTGACGTGCCTTTGTATCGATTCGCTCAATTGTCGGAATACCGAAAGCTGCTGTTTTCCCTGTACCTGTTTGCGCTTGACCTAATACGTCCACTCCTGTGAGTGCGACAGGAATTGTCTCAGCTTGGATCGGTGTAGCTTCTTCGAAGCCCATTTTGAGTACACCTTTTACTAATACTTCACTTAACTGTAAATCTTGGAATTTTGTCAAATTATATTCTCCTTTTTTCATACAAAAAACGTCTGAGGTTTAGTTCTACAGACGTTTTTACAATGTTTCCTCGTAGTCAACTCTTACTACTATAACGCATTTGTTTCTAAAATGAAAGAAATACATTCTAAAACTTTTTATAGCCACCTGGACATGAGTTATCTTATTTCAATTTATAGCCATTGTCGAGTTTTTCAACTTGCTTTTCTTTCAGCAGTTTCCCGAGCGCCCGTTTGAACGCTGCTTTACTCATCCCGAACTCACGATCAATCACATCCGGCGCCGTCTTGTCGCCGTAAGGCATTTGGCCGCCGCGCTCTTCAATGTAGGCACGGATACTTTCCGCATCCGGGTCGATCGCCTCATAGGCCCGAGGTTTCATTGAGACGAGGACCGTCCCGTCTTGCTTCACTTGTGTCACGCGCACCGTCAATTGCTCACCGAGGCGCGGCCAACGTGTCATCTCTGCTTCATGTAGGAAGCCAAGCGACTCGTTCTCGACCCAGACGTTCACACCGACGTCGCGTCGATTGACGACGATCGCCTGCACATCTTGGTTGCCCCACTCTTCTTTGGCGGGACGCGCCAATAAGTTCAAGTACGCATAATGAGCCGGTTCGCCGAGGAGGCGGCTCTTTTGGTCGTACTTGAGACGAATGCACAACTTGTCTCCTTCTTTCGGCCAATACGACCGGTTCTCAGGAAGATCATCTAATGAGACGAGTACATCTTTTTGAATCCCGATATTGACGAACACACCCGTGTTATACCGGACCCCTGTCACTTCATACCATTCATAGTCATCGAACGTGACACTAGGAATCGTCATCGTCGAAGCGAGACGTCCTTCCGAGTCGTGATAAAGGAAGACGCGTACCGTCTGTCCGACCGCAACTTCTTCTGTTTGTTCTTTTCGATGAAGGAGTACCTCTTCGCGACCGTTTCCGATAAACACTCCAAAATCAGCTGAACGTTCCGCGACCAAGTCTACTACTTCTCCTGCACGTAATGCCATACAATCCACATCCTTTTTCATCTATTACTGTCAGTATACCTACCTACACACGTTCCTAATCATATCATGTTCGATTTCATTGCTCCGCTTAATTGTGTCTAAATTGTGAACGAGGGACGAAGACGAATATGACCGATTGGCGAGCATTCTAACGTCTTTATTTCAAATTTTGTGACGATTTTGTGAACGTGCATTTTCCATCTAGTATCCACATTTTGAAAACGTTATTATTAAGGAAGTGTTGTTTAACGAATTAGGTTTCAGCCATGGCCGAACGGGGGATAATAAATGTTTGATGTTCAATCTCGATCATTTGCGAAGCGCTTTATGAAAGGCTTATTGATTGCTTTCTTCGCGCTACTCGCTTCACTTAGCTTCATTTTCTCAAACGGAGTCGATACAAACGTATCTTCATCCGTCACGATGGTCCAAGAGTAAACGCCCTCTCCTGACAGAAGGCGTTTTTTTGTTTTGTTCCGACAAAAAAAGGGATTTTTTGTGCAGCTGTCGAACGAACATAACGTTCGGCTTTTACTATTGAATCATCTGGGAAGGGAGAGCCACTCATGCTATTTTATTTTCTCACCACGATTCTTTCGGTCGTTGGTTTGTCCGTCTCGCTCCAAACCGGTTTTTTCAAAGACCCGATCGGTACATTCCTGTTCGCCGTATTGCTCGCCATGGGCTTATCTTCATTTAAACAGTTAGTCGCACAAACGAACGTCTTATTGATTGAACGCCGCAACCAGAAAAAAATCAAACGCATCGTGGCACGTATGCATTCAAGTACACGTAAACGTTCTACATAACACTCGTCTTCACCCTCCACTTTTGTTATCCTATTGTAGACAGAGAGCAAAACGGACTCAACCCGTAGGAGGCACAAACACGTATGAATGAAATCCCTTTATCGAACGAATGGCTATTACGTTACTCACCTGTCATGGAGCTATGGCTGAAAGAAGACGGCATCTTGCTCGTCGACGATGACAACCGGATTCGACTCACCCTCGAAATCGGCACTGATCACGTCATGCAGTTCAAGAGCATCGATCAAGACGGGGCTTACTTTGCCGTGGACCCGGTGAATAAACGAATCACGTTCGAACTCGAGGAAGAAGAAGAGGAAAGCGAATCTCGCTTCTGGGAATAAGGATTCATGCCGAAGAGTCGGATTCTCGCTTAGAGAAGAAGACTCTTTCTTCGTGTCCAGACTAACAGTTGTACGATTGAAAGGAGAATGACTCATGATCCGCACCGCCATCTGGTTTATCACCTTTTTTGCCGTCTTACCGCTGACGCTTCCGTTCTATCCGAAAGCGAAACGGCTGACGCCGCCCGAACGTTACGCGTACGTTCAAACCGTCGCCTATACATGGGCAAGCTTTCTACTCCGGATTGCCGGCGCTCGCGTCCGCGTTCACGGCCAAGAGAACATTCCGAATGAACCGGTCGTCTACGTCGCGAACCACCAAGGGAACTTCGATGTCCCGATCATGATCACGGCGACGAAACATCCGAAAGCGTTCATCTCAAAAATCGAAGTTCAAAAGTTCCCAATCATCCCACGTTGGATGGAACTAATGGGTTGTATCTTCATCGACCGCAGCGACCGCCGCCAGTCGATTAAAGCCATCCGCTCCGGCGTCGAGACGATTCAATCCGGTCAATCGATTATCGTCTTCCCGGAAGGCACCCGCTCGAAAGGCGGGCCGATTAAAGAGTTTAAAGCCGGCAGCCTGACGCTCGCTACATCAAGTGGCGCCAAGATTGTCCCGGTTGCCATCAAAGGCAGTCATCATTTGCTCGAAACGAAAAACCGCATCACCCCTGGGACGGTCGACGTCACCTTTTTACCGGTCATCGATCCGGCCGACGTCCCGAACAAAGAAATCGCCGCGCTTGCGGAGACGATGATTCGCCGCGTTGTTGAAGGAGAAGAATCATGAGCTTATTAACGATTGAAGGTATCCACAAAGAATTTGCAGATAAAGTGTTATTCGATGACGTCACGATGACGATTCATCCAGGCAATCGCATCGGTGTGATTGGAGTCAATGGCTCTGGAAAATCGACGTTTTTAAAAATCGTCGCTGGCGTCGAGACGGCAGACCGCGGTTCGATGCAACATCCGAACGACTATCGGATTCGCTATTTGACGCAAACGGTCGATTTCGATCCGGGTCAAACGATTTTGGACGCCTTGTTCACGAGTGACACCCCATCCGTTCAAGCGTTGAAGCAATATGAACTGGCCCGCCAAGCACTCGAGGCAAACCCGACGAGTGAACAGTGGTTGGAACGCTTCATGAAAGCCCAACAAGCAGTCGATGCTGCCGACGCTTGGGAGACAGAGGCCAAGTTGAAATCGATTTTGAATCGGCTCGGCCTTCCGGATGTGACGGCGGAAATCAGTTCGCTCTCCGGTGGACAGCAGAAACGGGTCGCTTTGGCCGCCGCCCTGCTCGATGAAGCCGACCTGTTGTTGCTCGATGAGCCGACGAACGAACTCGACGCCGATACGATTGCTTGGCTCGAGACGGTTCTGGCCGATTATCGAGGCGCCATCTTACTCATCACCCACGACCGCTATTTCTTGAATCGAGTCACGAACCACATTCTCGAGATCGCCGACGGGACAAGTTATTTTTATGACGGGAACTATGAGCTCTTCCTTGAAAAACGCGCCGAACGAAAAGCCCGGTCGCATTCGATGGAGCAGAAACGCCAAAACATCTTGCGCCGCGAGCTCGCCTGGTTGCGCCGAGGCGCCAAAGCCCGGACGACGAAACAGAAGGCGCGTATCCAACGCGTCGAAGATTTGAAACACCAAGAGACGCTCGCCGAGGATGAGGCGCTCGAAGTGTCCGTCGGATCACGTCGTCTCGGGAAAAAAGTGATTGAAGTCGAGAACTTATCATTCGGCTACGACGACAAGTTGCTCATCCAAGACTTCACGTGGTTGTTCGGACGAAGTGAGCGGTACGGCATTGTCGGACCAAACGGTAGCGGGAAGTCGACGCTCATGAACTTGCTCGCCCATCGCCTTCAACCGACGCAAGGAACGGTCGTCCATGGCGAGACGGTCCATCTCGGCTATTACGGGCAACAAGTCGAGTTTGAGGACACATCGCGCCGCGTCATCGATGAGATTGAACGCATCGCCCAAGTCATTTATACGCCGGACGGCGAGACGATCACGGCCAGTCAGATGCTCGAACGGTTCCTGTTCACCCCGGACGCGCAATACAAACCGATTGCCAAACTATCCGGTGGCGAGAAACGCCGCCTCGTCTTGCTCCGTATCTTGATGGACGAGCCGAACGTACTGTTTTTGGATGAACCGACGAACGATCTAGATACGGAGACGCTGTCTGTTCTTGAAGACTATTTGGAGTCGTTCCCAGGTACGGTCATCGCCGTCAGTCACGATCGCTATTTCTTAGATCGGATTGCTGAGCAGCTCATCGCCTTCGAAGATGGGACGATCAACGTCTATCACGCCGAGTACAGTGATTATTTGGCCACACTCCAAGAACAGACGAAGCAACAAGTGAAGAAAGAATCGAAAGAGAAGAAAGAGCGCGTCAAAGTCGACGTCGTCAAATTCACTTTCAAAGAGCAGAAGGAATGGGAGACGATTGAGGAAGATATCGCTTCTCTCGAGTCCGAGATTGAAGCAGCGGAGTCTCGGCTCGCTATAGCCGGAAGCGACCTCGGCAAAGTGAATGAACTGTACGCCGATATCGCCGCGTTGAAAGAAGCACTCGATGCGAAGATGGAGCGTTGGGAATATTTATCGGAGATTGATGAACAAATTCAAGCACAGAAGAAATGAAAACAAGGATCACGCGTCGGCGTGATCCTTGTTTGTCGTATAGCCATATACATGCACATCGTGCGCGCGGTCGCCTTGTCGCATATAGTGACGGAGCGTCCCTTCCCGCGAGAAGCCGTTCTTTTCGAGCATTTGTTGCGACGCGACGTTCTCGGTGAAGACGATGGCCCCGACCCGTTCCATCTCGCCTGTCTGCGCGGCATAGGTTAACGCGGCCTGGAGCGCTTCGGTCGCATATCCGTGACGCCAATAGTTCGGGTGAATTTCATAGCCGACTTCGGCACGTCGATGTCGCGGCGCTCGGTTATGGAATCCAATCGTTCCAATCAAGTCGGACGACTCTTTCGTCACGATGCCCCAGCGCATCACCGCACCGGATTCAATCCCTTCGAGCATACCGGCTAGCATCTGTTGCGTCTCCACGATGGACGTGTGAGGTTCCATTCCGTAGTAGCGCAAGATGTTTGGGTCTGAAAAGATGGTAAACAGCCGTGCAGCGTCGGTCACGTCGAGTTGTCGTAATCGGAGCCGTTCCGTTTCAATCGTTGGAAGCATCCCGTTCACCCTTTACTGACGATGTTATGTTGAAATGCATAGACGACAGCTTGCGTCCGGTCATAGACGTCGAGCTTCGTCAAAATGTTGGAGACGTGCGTCTTTACCGTCTTCAACGAGATGTATAGTTCATCGGCGATGACTTGGTTCGACTTTCCTTCTGCCATCAACTGCAAAATCTCACGTTCCCGGGCCGTCAGACTCTCGTGCAACGTCTTTTCCGGGTGACGGAGCCGCTCAAGCATCTTGCCCGTCACTTGGGCGGCCATGACGGGATTGCCCGCTGCCGTTTGACGAATCGCATCAGCGATCTCATTGGCGTTTGCCGTCTTCAAGACGTAACTCATCGCCCCGGCCTCGATGACGGGATACACTTTCTCATCATCTAAGAAGCTCGTCACGACCAAGATTTTAGCGTCTTTCCAACTCGCCTTGATCCGTTTTGTCGACTCGACCCCATCGACAGGTTCCATTACTAAATCCATCAAGACCACATCCGGCTTTTCTTGGATCGCGAGTTCCGCTCCAGTCGCGCCGTCCGATGCCTCTCCGACGACTTCGATGTCAGGCTGCGTCGACAAGAACGCCGAGACTCCGGCCCGCACCATCTCATGGTCATCAATCAATACGACTCGAATCATTGTAACCCCTCCACTTGTTGTTTCACACGCACTTCAATCTGAGTACCGACGCCGGGCACACTGACGAGTCGTAACGTCCCGCCGACCTCAGCCGTCCTCTCTCTTATCGATTGTAAGCCATATGAGGCGACTTGTGTATCATCGACATTAAAGCCGATGCCGTCGTCGTTTATTTTTAAGATGACCGTCTGTTGCACGGTCCGCATTTCGATTTCGAGTCGCTTCGCTTTCGCATGTCGAAGCGTATTGCTGATCGCTTCTTGAACGATACGGAACAGTTCATTTTCGGTGTGACGCGACAACTCGACTTCTTCGAGGCGCCAGATAAGTTCGGTCGACTGTTTGCGCGACAGCTCTTCTAACAATCGCTCGATACCCGTCTTGAGCGTCATCCCTTCAAGTTCGACGGGACGAAGTTGCAATAAGAGCGAGCGCATTTCGGCCTGAGCCGTTTGCGCCATCACTTCGACTTGTTCGATTTGTTTGGCGGCCACGTCCGGCTTCGCCTCGATCGTCTGCTTGGCTGCCGTCGTCATCATCGAGATGGCGTACAGTTGCTGGCTGACCGAATCATGTAACTCTCGGGCGACACGGCGCCGCTCCTCAACGACGGCTTCACTACGTGCTTCCTCGACACTGACAGGCCGGTCACCGACCCGTTTCGCCATCTCGACCATTTCTGCGCGCTGTTTCGAGATGCGTGCAATCCGTTCGAGTGTATCGCGATAAGGCGACAGCGGACGGAACGTGATTTCTTTTTGATTCTCGAGCTTCCATAAGGCAATCGCCACTTCCCGGAAGTCACGGCGCAAATAAAAGTACGAACCGACCCCGAACACGCTACCAATCAAGACGGCGATGACGAGGATAGACACACCGAAAGGCAACCCTTCTTCACGTGTGAACAAATCTCGGAGTGAAGTCGAGTCACCTATTAAAAATGCAATCGTGACGAACAGTGCCGTCAAGAGGCTACTGAACAGTTGATGCCAGACAACGGTCCTTGGATACGAGTCCTTCTTCATACAGTCATCACCTCGACACTTCCGCTCATGAGCACGATATGAATCCGGACTTTTCGCGTCGCTGACGCGTAATCGTCCGATGCCGTATAAAAGCGACGATTGAACACGGGCGAATAATTCGATTCGTCGACTTGAATCTTGCCGAACCCGATCGAGGCGTCAATCGAGTAATCGTAACCAGCCGGAATGAGAATCCGGATATCCCCGGCGAGCCCATTCAACAGTAAGAACGTCTCTCCTTCCGGAATAATCGCGCGCGACAAGTCGAGTTCAACGTCACGCAACAAGAAAAATTCATTCGTGTCTTGGAGCACGTAGTGACCACTTTCTTTCGTCCCGAACGTAAACGCCTGTTCTTGACGGATATGCGACTTGAATCGGCTCGATTCGAGCGGACGGTTTTTATACAGCCGATAACCGAACATGAGCAATAGACCCGACAGCACGAAACCAAATGCCGCCGACGAAAAGATGAGTCCGACGAGCATGATGCCGCCAATTCCGTAAAAGATATAGCTGACCGGCTGATTGCCTTTGCGGCTGAAACGTCGTCCGATATAAAGCAACAATAACGGGACGACCATGCTGAAGAGGACGCTGTTTCCACCCGTCACGATATCGATAAATAGTCCAATGGCAAACAAAATAATCATGAATCCGATGATTTGGCGTGTGTTCCAACGTTCCACGTTGCTTCCCCCTCTCTGACAGTATGTACAATGAAGCAAAGAAGCGATGGCCCAACTCATTCGCCGGACCATCGCTGAACCGTTGCGTCAGCCTTGTTTGAAACGACGCTCAAGTTCTTTTAGTTTTGCTTCGAAATCATCTTCATCCGCTGCATCGATTTTCTCTTCAGCGGCCGGTTCTTGCTTCTTCTCTTCTTCCGTGAACGGATGAGTCTTCGACGTCTCCGCTCCGAAGATTTGATCGAGCGCACCTTTCAATAAATCCAGGTTTTCTCGCATCGCGAACTCATAGCGTTTGTTTTGCATCTCATCGAGTTTCAGTCGCATCTCGAGGGCACGGCGCTCGAGGGCGTCGAGTTCACGCGCTCCTTCGTCGAGCAACCCTTCAAAGTAACGATACTGCTCACCGTAATGCTTCGACTCGAGCGCGGCCCGCTCCGCGAGTTTTTCTTCTCCCGCTTGTTTGGCGAGCTCGGTCTGCTCGTAACGCTTATCCGCCATCAGTTTAGCGTCGTCACGTTTTGTCGCCAGCTCATCGAGGAGCGCCTTTTGACGTTCGACGAGACGTTCGACAGACATCGCTTCTTTTTCAGCACCACGTATGTGACGGTTCAACTCGGCCTCCCCGCTCGAACGCGGTGCCGAACGTGGACCCTCTTTATCTTGGAACTTCTTCATCTCTTTCGACAATTCTTTCGTCAACTCGTTAGCTAAATCACGAAACTGGTCAAATGGTGTTTTCATCATAATATCCTCCTTGTGAAGCTTAGCGACGGTTTACAAACTTCTGCCACACTTGATCAAACGATTGAAAGCTGCTCCGGTTCGCACGCGAACCGTCCGCATTCAAAATCTCGACGTCTTGTTTTTGGTTGGCATACATCATATACCCTTTAAACAATACCCATGCCACCACAATCCCGATTAACGCCCAAATATTCGATAAAATTGTGATGATCCCGATCACGGCAAGCGCGCCGTAACCGATTTTTGCGCCGACATGTGTCACGGCCATGAATCTGACTCCAGCCCACAGTGCTAAGAGCGCCCCCAAACCGAACATGATCATATTCGGTAAAAAGCCGATTAGAACGAGAACTAAAGAGATCGCGGCCACGATGAACAACACTTGTTTCACCTGGCGATTCATCTATCATCCCTCCTCGTTAAGTACACTCTTATCATAATACGTTATTTTTTATAGCGCGACGAGCGCAAGGCCCGTTTTCCCTCGGTCTGTAGACTGAGATGATAGCGTTCTCAAATCCTGTGCTATACTAGAGGCATCGAACAATGGAAGGATGATGTTTTATGAGCACCGTATTCAACGCAGTATACACCTTGTCAGCCAATCGGAGGGCGACTGTCCTCCATCACTAAGAGGAGGATTTTATTTGAATCAAACAACAATCACAACGGGACGTGTCACGGCACAGTTCCAACATATGTACACGGTCACGACCGAAAATGCAGCCTACACGTGCAGCGTCACCGGGAAATTCCGACATGAGGCTGAAAGCGAGCGCGACTATCCGGTCATCGGTGACTTCGTCGAGTTCACCGTTCGCGAACACGGTCAAGGCGTAATTCGACGTCTCCTTGAACGGCGCACTGTCCTATCACGGGCAGCCGCCGGCAACGAGACGCGCGAACAGCTGATCTGTGCGAACGTCGACTTTATCTTAATCACGATGGCGTGCGGACACGATTTCAATCTGCGTCGGCTCGAGCGTTACTCGCTCGCCGCGTGGGAAACTGGCGCCACGCCGTTCATCGTCTTGACGAAATCGGACCAAGTCGACAACGCAGATGCACTCGTCGACGAACTTACGTTGACAGTGCCTGGGGTCGACGTCTTCCCTGTCAGTTCAGTCACTGGTGACGGCGTCGAAGCGTTGCGAGCCGCACTGCCGAGCGGAAGCACCATCGTGCTCGTCGGCTCGTCCGGTGTCGGGAAATCGACGCTGACGAACGCGCTCGCCGGGACGACCGTCGCCGAGACACAGGCCGTCCGCGAGAGCGATGAACGCGGCAAGCATACGACGACGCATCGCGAACTGTTCCAGATTGACGATTTGTTCGTCATCGATACACCGGGGATGCGTGAATTTGGCCTTTGGGACGGGGCCGATCACCTCGACGATACGTTTCGGGATATCGAGGCGCTCGCCGAGGCGTGTCGGTTCCGGGACTGTTCACACCAGGCCGAACCCGGTTGTGCGGTCCGCAAGGCGATTGAAACCGGGATGCTCGACGCGAAGCGCTATCAAAGCTTCGTCAAGCTCGAGCGTGAACTCCGCTACGCCGAAAAACGACAAGCGGAAGCGGCTCGTCTCGCCGAGAAGAAGAAACGAAAAACGAAAGCTTAATCTACGAAAGGAGTCACAGAAAAACTGTGGCTCCTTTTTTGACCTTCCTGACCTAGCACCAAGTCCTATCAGCAATCCGACATTTGTGAACAACCGTTCAGAAATAGTTCGCCCAAATGCAGGTAAAACCCTCGAAAGTAAGCGGTTTCTCCGTTACAATGGACTCGTATTGTCACAGATTAAAATCGCTAATTATAGGGAGAGACTTATGAAAACATTGAACGAACGCGCACTCGAGATGCATGCCTTCCATCACGGAAAATTGGAAACGACACCGAAAGTCGACGTCGACACGAAAGAAGCACTCAGCCTCGCCTATTCGCCTGGCGTCGCCGAACCGTGCCGTCGCATCGCCGAGGATAAAGAGTTGTCGTATGACTACACGCTCCGCGCCAACACGGTCGCCGTTGTCTCGGACGGGAGCGCCGTGCTCGGTCTCGGCAATATCGGTCCAGAAGCCGCACTGCCGGTCATGGAAGGAAAAGCCGTCTTGTTCAAAAGCTTCGCTGGCGTCGATGCGTTTCCCATCTGTCTCGACACGCACAACGTCGATGAAATCGTCCGGACGGTCGAACTGCTCGCACCGACGTTTGGTGCCGTCAACTTAGAAGACATTAAAGCACCCGAGTGTTTTGAAATCGAAGCCCGTTTGAAACAATCGCTCCCGATTCCTGTCTTCCATGACGACCAGCACGGGACAGCCATCGTCGTTTTGGCCGGTCTCGTCAACGCGTTGCGCCTCGTCGATAAAACGATGCCTGAACTCCGTGTCGTCATGAACGGTGCCGGGGCCGCGGGCATCGCCATCGCCAAACTGTTGAAGCGTTTCGGTGTCGAGGACCTCGTCATCTGTGATACGAAAGGCGCGATTTACGAAGGACGCGTCGAAGGGATGAACCCGTTCAAAGATCAAATCGCCAAAGCGACGAATCGGAAGCAACACGAAGGATTGCTCGCCGACGTGCTTCAAGGTGCCGACGTCTTTATCGGTGTCTCGGCGGCCGGGGCCGTCACGGAAGACATGGTCCGCTCGATGGCCGTCGATCCAATCATCTTCGCTCTGGCGAACCCGATTCCGGAGATTATGCCAGACCTCGCGACAAAAGCCGGGGCGCGTGTCGTCGCGACCGGCCGTTCCGATTTCGCCAACCAAGTGAACAACGTCCTCGCCTTCCCAGGTATTTTCCGGGGCGCACTTGACGTTCGCGCCAGCGAAATCAATGAGGAGATGAAGGAAGCGGCCGTCCACGCGATTGCCGATTTATTGACCGAAGAAGATTTGGCGAACGGTGTCGTCATCCCGAGCCCATTCGATGAACGAATCGCACCGGCCGTGGCGGTCGCGGTCGCCAAAGCCGCCGTCGAGACCGGCGTCGCCAAACGTCCTCTCGATGAGGCCGCCATCCGTCAGCACGTCAGTCAAAAACATTTGTAATCCAAAAACTGCGCAGACCATGATGGTCTGCGCAGTTTTTTAAACGGTTCCTTGTAAAATCCCTTCCGCCCATTCGACTTCTTCCGTCGTCGGGGGTTTAATTCCTTTGAGCGGATAGTCGAGACCGAGCGCCTCCCATTTATAGACGCCCATCTCATGGTACGGCAAAATTTCGACTTTCTCGACGTGGTCGAGCTTTTGAATGAACGCTGCCGTGCGGCGGAGCGCTCCTTCATCAAGTGTCCATTCCGGGACGAGGACGTGGCGAATCCACATTTTCGTTCCGCGCTCGGATAAATGTTCAGCGAGCGCGAGCGTGTTGACGTTGCTCCGTCCTGTCAGTTTCTTACACATATCATCGTCGATATGTTTGATATCAAGCAACACGAGGTCCGTATGGTCTAAAATCGCATCCAAGTTAGGGGGACGGAGTGCACCGGACGTGTCGAGTGTCGTATGAAGCCCGTGTTTCTTTGCTTCACGCAAGAGCGCCTCTAAAAACTCTGGCTGCGCGAGCGGGTCGCCCCCAGAAATCGTGATGCCGCCTTTTGACGCTTCCATGAACGGACGATAGCTGAGCGCTTCTTGAATGACGTCCTCGGCCGAACGATGGTTATTCTTTTTGAAATCCCACGTGTCAGCATTGTGGCAATACAAGCAACGAAGCGCACAACCTTGTAAAAAGACGATAAAACGAATTCCCGGGCCGTCAACGGTTCCAAACGATTCGACCGAGTGTACATATCCCATTGTCATCGAAATGACCTCCTAACGAATGAGCGGCCCTCGAGTGAAGGCCGCCAAGCCTTTGTTTACAATGAACCGTGGAACGTCCGGTTGATGACGTCGATTTGTTGCTCACGTGTCAATTTGATGAAGTTGACCGCATAGCCAGAGACACGGATCGTGAGCTGTGGATATTCTTCCGGATGCTCCATCGCATCGAGCAACGTCTCACGGTTGAAGACGTTGACGTTCAAGTGATGTCCTTTATGCTCGCCGCCCATATAACCGTCAAGGAGTGCCGCCAAGTTGAGTTCACGGGCCACTTCTTCTTTACCGAGCGCTTTCGGTACGATTGAGAACGTGTATGAAATTCCGTCTTGTGCGTGTTCGAACGGGAGTTTCGCGACTGATGAGAGCGACGCAGCTGCCCCTTTCGTATCGCGGCCATGCATCGGGTTCGCACCAGGTGCGAACGGTTCGCCGGCGCGACGTCCGTCCGGTGTGTTCCCTGTCTTTTTGCCGTAAACGACGTTTGATGTGATCGTCAAGACCGATTGCGTATGGAGCGCATCGCGGTACGTTTTATGCTTGCGTACTTTTTGCATGAACGACTCGACAAGCTCGACGGCGATCGCATCGACACGGTCGTCGTTGTTGCCGAATTTAGGGAAGTCGCCTTCTGTCTCGAAGTCGACAGCAATGCCTTGCTCGTTGCGGACCGGTTTCACGGTCGCATATTTGATGGCTGACAGACTATCTGCTGTGACCGAGAGACCGGCGATACCGCATGCCATCGTCCGTAGGATTTCTGGGTCATGAAGTGCCATCTCGATCCGTTCATACGCATATTTATCGTGCATGAAGTGGATGACGTTGAGCGTGTTGACGTAGAGCTCGGCGAGCCAATCGAGCGTCCGGTCGAAGTCGGCATACACTTTGTCGTACGTGAGCACGTCCTCGGTGTTCATCTCCCAAACCGGCGCGATTTGGTCGCCGCTCTTCTCATCGCGGCCTCCGTTCATGCTATAAAGGAGTGCTTTCGCCATGTTGGCGCGGGCTCCGAAGAACTGCATCTGTTTCCCGATTTTCATCGGTGACACACAGCAGGCGATGCCGTAATCGTCACCGAACTCTGGAAGCATGAGGTCATCGTTCTCATATTGGATGGCAGACGTCTCAATCGACATCTTCGCACAATATTGTTTGAAGCCTTCTGGCAATTTCGTCGACCAAAGCACCGTCAAGTTCGGTTCTGGTGCTGGCCCGAGGTTCGAGAGTGAATGCAAGAAGCGGAACGAGCTCTTCGTCACGTTCGAACGTCCATCCTCACTCATCCCACCGATTGACTCGGTCACCCATGTTGGGTCACCCGAGAACAATTCGTTGTAGTCAGGCGTGCGCAAGAACTTGACGATCCGAAGCTTCATGATGAAGTGGTCGACGATTTCTTGAACGTCCGACTCGGTCAAACGACCTGCTTCGATGTCACGTTCTGCGTATACATCGAGGAATGTCGAGACACGTCCAAGTGACATGGCGGCGCCGTTCTGTTCTTTGACGGCTGCGAGATATGCAAGGTATACCCATTGGTACGCCTCTTGTGTATTTTCCGCCGGACGGCCGAGGTCAAACCCGTACGCCGCACCGAGTTGTTTCAACTCTTGGAGGGCCCGGAGCTGCTCAGACATTTCTTCCCGTGTCCGAATATCTGCCTCTGATAAGAAACCGCCACGGTTCGCCAAGTCCTTTTTACGTGCGGCAATCAAGAAGTCTAACCCGTACAAGGCAACGCGACGGTAGTCGCCGATAATCCGTCCACGTCCGTAAGCGTCAGGAAGTCCTGTGATAATCCCTGACTTCCGTGCTGCTCGCATCTCAGGTGTGTACGCATCGAAGACACCTTGGTTATGCGTTTTGCGGATTTCCGAATAAATCTTTGTGATTTCAGGGTTCGGTTCGAAGCCATACGATTCAAGTGCAGCGTCGACCATCCGGATGCCGCCGTTCGGATGAATCGAACGTTTGAACGGCTCGTCCGTTTGAACGCCGACCACTTTTTCGAGCTCTTTGTTTAAGTATCCCGGTCCGTGCGAGACGATGGTCGACGGGTTGTTTTGATCGACCGCCCAAACACCGCCGCGTTCCCGCTCTTCTTTCGTCAATTCCATCACTTGTGCCCAAAGCTGATTCGTCGCTTCCGTCGGTCCGACGAGGAAACGGTCGTCTCCTGTGTACTCATGTCGGTTTAAACGGATAAACTCACCGACGTTCACTTCGTTCGTCCACTGCCCAGGTACAAATCCTGACCAGGCTGATTTAATTTCGGTTGCCATTGTGGGTCACTCCTCATAGTTGAGATAACTGCGTGCTTTCTATAAGTTGAGTGTACGTGAAAACGTGAACATTATGTTTTACATTCTTGTGAAAGTTGTAACAATCTCATGAACGTTGGCTTAAAGCCATTTTTGTAAGCGCTTTAAAATCTGTTATAACGCATTTCTCATTCACTATGAAACAGATAATTCACGTCACGATAGGATTTACGTCGATTCTGTATCATCTCGATTCGGATGTGACGATTTATACAGTTTTTAGTGTGATGTATATCACGACTCGGGGATAGAACTTGAATTTTTGCCTTACATCGGACACAATGAAGGCAGAACATTGTAGAAGAGGAAGGGGTTCTTCCCATGACGTACGAATTATTGACAGCTGATCACGACTTGAAAGCCGGTGACCGCATCTCCCTTAAAGTAGAAGCGAACGGTGAACAACGTGATGGATTTATCACAGAATTTGAAGACGCAGGTTTTTGGATTCGGTTTGACGACGACATCGAAAACGAGGATTTCATCGACTACCGCGATAACTTGCTCGTTGCTCTCATCTCGCGCCCGATTGACGTGGCAGCGACGTATCCAGAGCTCGCTTCATACGAACGGTTGACGAAAGAATTGCAGTATCGTGTGTATCAAGGCTTCACCGTCGAAGGCGTCGAGGCGTCGGCTGACCAAATCGATGTGCACATCAAACTCATCGAGGACGGACAGACGTTCACACAGACACTCCGTTCTTCATTCGACCAAGATACTGAACATGTTCGCTATATCTAAGACAGGGAGCGCTTATGCTTCCTTTGTTTTTGCCCCACGATAAGGAGAATTGATATGAACTTTACAAAACCATTTATTAACGAAGCCTGGGATCGCCTTGGCTTTACTGAACCAATGCCGGTCCAAGCCGAAGCCTTCCCGCTTCTTCTTGACGGAAAAGACGTCACGATCGAAGCGCCCACAGGTACCGGGAAGACGCTTGCTTATTTGTTACCCGCCATTGAAAAAATCGACGCCTCGAACGACCGGATTCAAGTCGTCATCGTCGCGCCGACGCGTGAGCTCGTCATGCAGATTCAAACGGTCGCGCAACGCTTCACCGAGAAAGGTGATGTCCGCATCGCTTCATTTATTGGCGGTGTCGAATTGAAACGTCAAATCGACCGCTTGAAGAAAAAGCCCCATTTGATTGTCGGGACACCGGGCCGACTCGTCGAACTGATCGACAAGAAAAAATTGAAGCTTCATGAGACGCACACAATCGTCCTCGATGAAGCTGACCAAATCATCGATAGCGGATTAACAGAAGCTGCCGAACGCATCATCAAGCACACGGCGCACGAACATCAAATCGCCCTCGTATCGGCAACGCTCACAGACACGCTTCAAGCATGGGCTGCCCCGTTCTTGAAGGAGCCGGCACACGTGAAAATCGAACGAGCTGTGAGCAGTCAAGTGACGTACGGCTATATGTTGACGACACGCCGCTATAAGCCGGAATTGCTTCGTCGTTTGTCACATGTCAACGGCGTCAAAGCGCTCGCTTTCATCAACAACCGCTCATTCTTGCCACCACTCAGAGGCGAACTCGATAAAATGAAAGTGAATTACCGGATGCTCGACAGCCTAAAAGGGAAACGCGAACGCGTGGAGACGCTCCGTGAATTCCGGAAAGGCGACTATCCACTTCTCATCACGACGGGTCTCGCGGCCCGTGGTCTCGACATCGAAGAAGTGACGCACGTCGTCCACTTCGATTTGCCAGAATCGATTGATGACTTCATTCACCGCTCGGGCCGGACGGCACGCGGGAATGCGGCCGGGACCGTGCTCTCGCTCGTGACGGATGAAGACTTGACGCACTTGAAATCATTCGCTCGCCAGCTAGGCGTGGAATTGAAAGAACTCGAGATTTATCGTGGCGATGTCATCGAGAAACGGATCGAAGATAAACCGCCGGTCGTGAAGCGTCCTGCGAACAAACGAGGACCGCGCCGATGAAAAAAGACCGGAAAGTAATTCCATTCCCTTTGCTTGTAGAAGAGTCCGAATTGCTGGCCGAGCTGAAAAAGTTGTATGAGCAAGCCGCGCTCGCGCGCAGCACACATTGGACGAACTATATTCAAGAGATCGCCTCGGAAGGCACATGGCAGTTGAAAGACGCCGAGCTATTCCGCGACCTGTTCATCGACTGGGCCGTCTTCTTCGAGACGGACGAGGAAGGGATGACACCGCACGGCCGCTACTTGGCAGATCAAAAAGCCGACATGTCCCCTGCCTTGTATCACGCGCTCCGTGGCTTGGCAGTCCCACGTTGCTCGGTTTTTGAAGTGACCGAGGAAGGACTGCGCGACTGGGAGACGAAAGAGACGTATCGCGTCAATCTCCCGGAAAAACGTGAGGTCGGTGACATCATGCTCGGCAAGCTGCTCGATATCCGAGGCAGCTGGCGTTTCGGGTCGGCGTTCCTCGCTCTTCCGGCGAAAATGGCCGGTAACGTATCGGACCTGTATATCGACTTCACCGATGAGGTCGGTCCGGGTGCGTTCCTCGATCAGTTCCCAGAGTTCTGTGCAGAACTGATCGACATGTTGCTCGATTTAGAAGACGGGGTCATCGTCCCGAAACCATCAAAATAACCGAGAGGCGGCTGCCTCTCGGTTATTTGTTATTGTACATAATATTTCGTATTGGATAACAATGCCTTCGCCGCATCGTTCGTCGCCTTCACGACGGCGCTCGAGATGGCTTTCCCATCTTGATAGACGTCGATAACGGCCCCATCTTTCGTCGGGCGAATATGATACAGTTGGTTATCGACATACCAAGTCGTACCGACCGAACCATCGATGACTTGTCGCGTCGATTGCTTCCCTGTCTTCAAGTCGACAACGAATTCGGTCCCATCTTCCTGCAAGACGATTAATTGATCCTCATAGACGGTTGCGCCCCACATATCCCCTTCAGCTTTTAACTCGACGACACGCTTCTCTTCGGTGTCATAGGCATACACGCCTGGACGTTCCGTCTCGTTCGTGTACGTCTGACCATCTTCGGTTATCGTTTCGTATATCCCAAGACGTACCGGGAGGAAACGATTATCGGCTGCGATGGTCATCCGGTTCTCATCGTAAAACCTAGATATTCCGACAACACTAGAAATAAAGCCGTCTTCTATTGAGATTTCTTCAAGGGTGATTTCAGCCGCCCCTTCATCAAATACGGCGATTTTTGTTGCTGCCTGTCTGTCATAACCGTCACGATAAATCAAATGAACACGACCATCTTGAACGAATATGCCGTGCCAGTTCCCTTCCATGACTTCCACTGCACCGCTGACATCTGACGGGAACGTCGTCGTGGCCACGTCGTCGCCTTCGGTTCGGAAAAGAACGATTTCATCGTTTCCTTTTTGTCCGATGCCGACATAATCCTCTTTCGTGCGTAACGATTGGGTGAAACTAAGGTTTGTCATTTGACGATAGAACTTTCGCATCGTCGGATTGACCCGTTCGCGTTGTTTAAGCGCTTCTTCAACGTAATTTAAATGGGTCGTCACTTCACTACCAGACCGGGTGATTTCAAACCGTTCCTGGACCTCATCCTCGGTTTCATAAAAGGCTTGTATCTTTTGATTTTCCCATACATTTTCATTTGTTTTGACATCAAGCACCCACTTCGCCGTTGATGCTTTCGAATCAATGGCGAACGTACCGAGCCCGATGATGACGACCGCACCGAGCGCGGCCACATTCCACATTCGTTTCATCTGCTCACCTCACACACTTAATTTCTTCGTCAACTGACGATGTCCAATCCAAACGACCCCAATAAACCAAATCACTAAAATAAGAGTGAAGACGGCCAGCGTCTCTTCCATGAACAGATAGTTCTCAATGATAAAGAATCCAATCATCGGCACAACTACGACAACCCCAATCATCAATAAGGCGAGGAACGGCGCCCACACCGTCCGTTGCCACAGGCTCCGTTCAATCAACACAAATGCGAAGATGAATAAGACGGCGAGGGCAATTAATACTTGATGGACAAAGAAGTTGAACAGTGACGCCGGGAACATGACCGAAAGCGCCCCATCGTAGCCGATGGCCTGTTCGAAGGAGCCACTCATCGGAATCATTTGCGAGTCCAACCAACTCGAAAACGCTATGTACTGGAGTTTGAGCGCAATCCACTGGACGGAGAACAAGCCAAGGATCATCAACATCATCGTCACTAGCTTCGCACCGAAGACGAGCATCCGTTGTTGCGGCATGAGCAATAGGCGCATCATGAACGTCCCACGGCCTTGGAAGTCACGGTACCAAATCCAAAAACTGAAGAATACCATCGCCGTGACAGCAACCCCAATCGACAAGATGAACGGTGTGCCACCAAGATAATTCCCGAACGTCAAAGTGTAATCCGGCGTTCCAGCACGACGCATTTCTTCATACATATTCGTCTCGCTCCATAGGAAGACGCCGAGCCAGGCGAACTGGGTGACGACGAGTAACGTGATCAAGATGAGATACGGTTTCGTCAACCGCTCGACTTCCCATCCGAGTAGTTTCAACAAATTCATGCGCCATACTCCTCTCTCATGACATCGACAATCGACTTCCCATGAATGAAGCGGACGTCCTCGACGTCGAACTCGCGAACGATCCGGCCGCGGTTCAACATGACGGCCTTGTCGACCAAGTATTCGATGTCTTCAATCTCGTGCGTCGTAATCAAGACGCCGCGGTCTTCCATAATGTCACTCGAGAACAACTCGACAATTTGTTCTTTCGAGAACACGTCGATGCCCGAGAACGGTTCGTCGAGCAATAGATAGTCCGGATCTTGGGCAATCCCGAGCGCCAAATTCACTTTGGCGAGCGTCCCTTTCGACAGCTCATTCAACTTGTCCTCTGGGAACAGCTTGAACTCATCGACAAGACGGGCAAACAATTTCGGGTCGAACTTTGGATAAAAGTCGCGCATGAACGCCTCGCACTGTTCAATGGTGAAATGGATGGGGAACGTCGAATGGTCCGGTACGAACGCGACACGATTCAAATCGATCGGTTTGCCGTCGACAAGCACCGTCCCCTGGTCGAACGGCGTCAGTCCCATGATGCCTTTTAAAATCGTCGATTTCCCGGTACCGTTCAACCCGATCAAGCATGTGATTTCCCCTTTTTGGGCCGTGAACGACACCTCTTCGATGACTTGTTTTTTGCGGTAACGCTTCTTAACTCCCAGTACTTCGATCATGAATATTCCCCTCCCCGTATTGCCGTTTGATTTTATCGACGAGCTCATCCATCGTGACGTCAAGTTCTTGAATCGATTCGACAAAGACAGCGACTGCCTCATCGACGAGTTCCGTGCGGATGCGTTTCAATACATGTTCATCGGTCGTCACGCGGCTCGGACGGTTCCGTTCGGTCGTAATCAATTGTTGTTCCTCCATCTCTTTGAACGCCTTTTGGACGGTGTTCGGATTGATTTTCAGTTCGGTCGCGAGCTCACGTCGCGACGGCATCTCTTCGCCCGCCTGCAGTTCGCCAAGCGCCATCTTCTTTTTGAAGTAATCGACGACTTGAATGTAAACCGGGGCTCTCGTGTTGAATTGTATGATCATGTTGTCACCTCTCTAAGTGTATGATGCGACTAATACACTATCTAACTGTATTATCACCATAGTACACTAACCGAGTCAACAGTTTTTTCCAAAACAAAAACGCATCCCCTATAAATGGATGCGTCAACTAGATGAAACGATTTGATTGGCCTGGGCTTGCGGGTTGATCGTTTTGATGTAATGCGCTTCTCCCGGCCAATACCGGCGTTCGTACTTAGCAAGCCGCTCCGACAAGTCGCCGATATACGTATCACGATTCAAGACCCGTTCATACCGGACTTCCCGCGGACAGTCGAGATAGACGATGTAGTCAAAATAAGGACGCCACTCGTCCCGCAATAAGAAGATCCCTTCGATCAAGACAAGTGTGTTCGGAGCAATCTCAATTGTTCGCATGTTGACCGCGTCCTGGTCTCGCTCATAATACGGCAACGTCAAATTCGTCTGCCCTTCCCGAAGCGGTTTGAACAAGGTCTCCACGAGCAACTCGACGTCCCATTGGAGCGCATAATATTCCATCGCCTCTGACTGTCCCGTCGCGTAACGTCGGTGCCGCTCGACGATAAAGTCGTCGATATGTAACACCATTTCATTCGTTGCAATCCCGCGTAGTTGTTCGACCATCGTCGTCTTCCCTGCCCCGCTCAACCCGTCGATCGCGACGAGGAACGGCCGATCCGGCTCGCGTCTAACATATTCACGGTGAATATCTGCACGAAGTAGCTCCATCTTTCCATCTCCCCACATGAAAAAGTCAGCCCCGCTAGCGAGGCTGACTTCAGTTTACCAGAGCACCCAACCTTTCGCTCCCGGCGGCGCACTCTCAATCAAGTGCCAAATCGGAATCGTATAGGCGAAGGCAATTAAAACGAACGTGACCGTAATCCAAAGCTTCCAGTTCTCGAAGAAACGCGGTGTCTCCATCGCCGCCTCTTCGGTCTCGGCGAGCGGGAACTCCTCTTCTCCTTTCGGAGCGAGGAACGACAAGTTGAACATTGAATAGACGAAGATGAGGACCGAGATCAAGAGGATCGTCCCGCCAATCGCCATGGCGATGTGGTATGGAATCCATTCGCGCGTAAGCGCATCCGAGAAGTACGTTGCCGGACCGGTCCGACGCGGATTACCTTGCAGTCCTGAGATGTGCATTGCGTAAGACATGATCGACATTCCGAACGCCCACGTGCCTGCTTGAATTAATCCGATTCGATTCATCTTTTTCGTTAGGATACGGCCGCGCAATACCGGCACGAGCCAATATGCCGTTCCGAAGAACGTCAAGGCGACGGCCGTTCCGACCGTGATATGGAAATGACCTGTGACCCAAAGTGTGTTGTGGACCATCGCGTTCAATTGGTGCGATGCGTTGATGATCCCGCCGGCTCCGGCCGGAATGAAGAACAACATGCCGACAAACGGAGCGAGGAAACGGACATCCCCATATGGCATCTTCTTGACCCAACCAAATAGACCACGAGCTCCGAGTGCGCGGCCTCGCAGCTCGAACGTCGCAAACAGCGAGAACGCCGTCATAAACGACGGGATGACGACGAGGAACGTCAAGATGACTTGAACGAACTTCCAGAACGGTTCAATCCCTGGTTCCGTCAACTGGTGGTGGAATCCGACCGGGAACGAGAATAACAGGAACAACAGGAACGCCATCCGGGCGAGCGCATCGGAGAAAATCTTTCCGCCGATGACTTTTGGCACGACCGTATACCAGACGATATAGGCCGGCATGAGCCAGAAATAGACGAGCGGATGACCGAAATACCAGAACAGCGTCCGTGACAACTCGATTCCGACCGTATCTTTCCAACCGAGCGAGAGCGGGAGCAGTTGGAATAAAATCGTTCCGGCGACACCGAGCGTGGCGATGACCCACAAGAGCATCGTCATGATACTCATATACGCTGGAAGCGGCGGATGAACGCCCGGATTTTCTCGTTTATAGTCCGCATACATCCGGAACATGGCGAACGCCGATAACCACGTACCGACGACGAACAAGACGAGACCGATATAAAACACTGGGTCGGCCATGAGAGGTGCGTAGAACGTATACAAGACGGTCGCTTTATTGGCGAGCACCATGATCGTGACGAGCACGGCACCGGCGATAATCATCCAAAACCCGAGCCAAGCGACCCTCGTTGGGAACGACTCAAAGCGTCCGAACGACTTGGCGAGGAGCGCGTAAAGCAGACCGATGATGAACATTGTCGTGAAAACGAGACCGAGCATGATGCCGTGTGCAGTCAACAGTTGATAATAGCCGAACACTTCCGGGATGACACCGGTCCGGATGAGCGTCTGCATGAGGCCGGCTAGTCCACCGATTAAGACAGCGAGGACCGAGATGACGACGTGGGCATAGGCGAGGCGTGCTTCTTTGACACCGATACTCGGTACCGGTACGCCGCGTTCCATTTCCCACTGCTTTAGTTTTGAGGCTACGTCATTCATTTAGTCCACCACCTTAATTTTTGTCGACATCATGTGATGTCCGGTACCACAATATTCGTTACAAAGGATTAAAAATTCGCCCGCCTCATCGAACGTATACGTGAGCGAGTTGATATGACCAGGTACGACCATCATATTGACCGGTGTGCCCGTCAACTGGAAACCGTGAACGACGTCCGGTGACGTGACGAGAAACGTGACTTTCGCCCCTTTTGGAATCTCGACGTTGCCCGGCGTGAACGTGAACGCTTGCGCGACCATGACAAGTTCATATTCGTTGTCGTCAATTTTATGAAGTCCCGGTTTGTCGAACGGTGCGGTTTGATGCACTTTCGCCGGATCGATCAAATCCGCGTCCGAAGCCGGTTGATTTCCTGCCGCAAAGGCAGAGATACCAAGCACGGTTAAAAACACACCTAATAAAATGATGCCGAATACAAGCCAATATTTTTCAAGTTTATGAATATGCATATGTTGCTCTCCTCCTGCTCGTTATCGCGTCATAAATAGGTAAAACACTGACGACCACATGGCAATGATGACGCCCGCGACAATCATGACCGATGTGAACGTGCCTTTTAAGTTCGGTTCTTGTCCATCGTTTTTCTCCACGTGAAGGACCCCTTTCCCTGTGATTTCCACTTTTATTGTATGAAATGGGATGGGAATTAATATGTGACATTTATCACTCCAAAAGTGACAATCACATCAATTTTGCGTAGTTTCCACACATAAAGTTCACATTTGGTATAAAGGCATACAAAAAAGGCGATTGTCCCGATACGAATCGAGTCAACCACCTGTTCGGTTTCACGCGCTTTGACAAGGTGAAATGTTTCAGCCCTCTTGAAAGATTAAAGCCGACAGATACCGGCGGGACAGCCTTCGCAGTAACATAGCTCTTTCAAGAAATCGATGTCATGCAAAATCATCTCTGTCCCCGTCGTCGTCAACATGCCTTCCTTCCGCCACTGGTTCATCATCCGATTCACCGTCTCGCGAGGTGCGCCAATCAGCTGACCGAGCTCCCCGTCTGACGGATGTTTCGGCACGACGATCCCTTCTGCTGACTCGACGCCGTCCATCGCCGCCATGCGTAATAACGTGGAGGCGAGGGCACCCGGTTTCCCATATAGCAGCAAGTCACGGAGTTTCATCTCGGACTGCTTGCGCATCATCGACGTCCACCGCAATACTTCAGTGGCCAACTGCGCATCGCGCCGAACGAGTTCATCCATCTCTTGCTTCGAAATCCAACCGATGACACTGTCCGAAGTCGTCTCGATGCTATACGAACTCGGGAACACCTCGTCGATATCGAACTCCCCGAAGAAGTCGTCCGCCCCATAGATGAACATGATGAGTGCGCTCCCTTTTTTCGTCAGCTTCGTGAATTTGACGGAACCGCTCTTCAAATAAAAGAACTTGTTGCACTTCTCGCCTTCCCAACAAACGATGCTCCCTTTCGAATGATCTTGAAACGTCATCATCTCGAGCAAGAGCTGTTTCGTCTCTTGCGAAAAGACAAAGCTGTTCGGTTTGGTCGTTCCGCATTTCATAGTCATGTTATCTGCTCCCTCCACTAATCGTATATCTGATTAAGTCTCGTACGTCATGTGTATGGCTATATTATACAAGAGGTATGTAGCTAGTTTCATAAAAGTATGTGACATTTCAAACAATCTTCTTATTCTTTGCCCACAAAAAAAGACTGCAGGCTCCCTGCAGTCTAGTCTGGTCAACGGTAGACGAGTCGAATCAACTTCTCGGCCGCTTTGAAGTTCGGATAACGAATCGGTAAATCAAATTTCGTCGTGTTTCGTAAAATCGATTTGGCGTGACTAAACGTCTCAAAACTGTAACGTCCATGGTACGAGCCCATCCCGCTCTCGCCGACGCCGCCGAACGGCAGGTTCGGGTTCGTCAAATGCATGAGCACGTCATTGACACAGCCTCCACCGAACGTGAGGTGTTTCATCACGGTCTGCTCCACGGCTTTCGTCTCGGTGAACAAATAGAGCGCGAGCGGATGCGGACGCGATGACACAAACTCAATCACTTCGTCGAGTTGGCGGTACGTGAGGACTGGTAGAATCGGTCCGAAAATCTCATCTTTCATCACGTTCGCGTCCTCTTCGATATCCGTCAACACGGTCGGGGCAATCTTCAATTCGTCCCGGTCCGTCTGGCCACCAAAGAAAATGTCTCCTTCTGTCAAATATGCGGTCAAGCGGTCGAAGTGGGTCTCATTGACGATTCGTGTGAACCGTTTCGTCCCGACGCCGTTTCCGAACATCGTGAACGCCTCCCGTTTGATGGCCTCGAGGAATGCCTCTCGTTTAGATTCGTGGACAAGGACGTAATCTGGAGCGACGCATGTCTGCCCGGCATTCATCCATTTGCCCCAGGCGATGCGCTTGGCTGCAATCTCGATATTGGCATCTTCATGGACGATTGCCGGTGATTTCCCACCAAGTTCGAGCGTGACGGGCGTCAAGTGCTTCGCCGCCGCCTCCATGACGATTTTCCCGACTGGCGTCGACCCTGTGAAGAAGATATGGTCCCATTTCTGGGCAAGCAACTCGGTCGCAACGTCCTTATCTCCTTCGACGCTGACGACGTAGCGGTCGGTGAACGCCCGTTCGAGCACTTTCGTGATCATTTGGGCGACGTTCGGTGTCAATTCCGAAGGTTTCACGACAGCCGTGTTGCCTGCGGCAATCGCTCCGATGAGTGGCGCCATCGCCAATTGAAACGGATAGTTCCACGGAGCGATCACGAGTACCGTTCCGTAAGGTTCATACATGACCTCACTTTGCGTCCCGAGATGGATTGAAGCGCCTCGGACACGTTTCGGGCGCATCCAACGCTTCAACTCACGTGTCGTCCGTGTGATTTCGTCATAGACGAAACCGATCTCCGTCGTGAACGCGTCGAGTTCTGATTTGTTCAAATCCTGCTCCAACGCTTGAAGAATCTCTGCTTCATGATGCTTGATTGACTCTTTTAAAAACGTCAACATGCTGAGACGGAATGCGAGCGACTTGGTCGCTTGCGTCCGAAAGAAGCGACGCTGTTTACGAATGAGCTCTTCAATGGTCAACTGTTCGATTGGTGCGAGCATAAATCTGCCTCCCTTGGATGATAACGCTAGCTTCATCTTATCATCTTCACTCGGTCAGCGACCATTTTGAACCTTCGATATGC
Organism: Exiguobacterium sp. s194; assembly: GCF_018618275.1. NCBI lineage: Bacteria > Bacillati > Bacillota > Bacilli > Caryophanales > Exiguobacterium > Exiguobacterium sp. s194. The sequence goes on from NZ_JACSLT010000007.1 coordinate 86,432, forward strand.
GTCCGTCCTATCTGACAGGCACGTCCCGTTTCTTCGTTTGTTGCATGACGACAAATATCAAACCGGCGACGAGCAGGATGCCACCCGTCAGCGCGAATTTTTGTGTCAGCGTAATCGAGAGCCAGCCTAACAATGCCGAGCCCGTCACTGTCCCGAGCGAGAAGAACGCATAAAAATAGCCGTACGACTTACCACGATTGGCCTGATTCGTCGCTTTAATCAACATCGTATTGATGGCTGGGAATAAGATAGCGAACCCGACGCCATACAAGGCGAGGACAGCGTACAAGAGGAGCGACGTCTCTGATCGGCCAATCAACAGTTGGCTCACACCGAGAATGCCGACACCGAGTGCCGCGAGCTTCGCTGGTTCGATTTGGTCGAACAGGCGATTCATCGGCAACACAAACACGAGCACCGCCATGATACCGAACGTGCTGAGCAATGTCCCGCTCAGACGAGAGTCATACCCGAGCGCCTGCACGTAAAGGGGAAGCAAGTACGCGATTGCCCCTTGCGAGAACATCAAGAGGAAGGCGCCGATATACGCTTTCACTACGTCTCGTTCCAGGCGCGACGTCCCTTCATCTGTACGATGGGAAGGTTCAAGTGTTAACTTCGACGGGCGCAAAAAGACGAGTGCGAGGAGCGCGACGGCTACCCCGAACAGCGCGACGTATGTGAAGACGATCGGCACGGTCGTCTGGCTGGCCATGATGCCGCTGAACGCCGGACCGACGATGGCTGCCAAACCAACAAAACTGCCGGTCAATGCCACTTTTTTACCTTGTCGGTTCGCGGCGGTCAGATTGGCGGACAACGTGAACGCGGCTGGGACAATCAAACCCGCTACAAAGCCGTGCACGATCCGGACAATTAATAGCGTCGTCGCTGTGTCGACGAGATGATACGACAAGAGACTGAGGCTCGACAGCGCAAGACCAACGAGCAAGATGACGATCGGACCAATCCGGTCGGTCCAAATGCCGGATAAAATGTTGCCCAACGTATTCGACAACGAGTAGATGGCGATGACGAGCCCTGCGATGAAAGGTGTCGCACCAACCGATGTCGCAAACGTGCTCATGACCGGAAGTTGGGCGAATAAATCAAAGAAGGCAAAAAAGACGATACTATAAATAACAAAAGCGGACGCTTTATTCATGGTCACAACTCCTTGATTCAGCCCGCTACGGGAACTGTTCGTTTCAGCTTCAGTCTAGCTTGCCGGTTTCACTTTGTATACATGGGAAGGCGCGCGGACACAAAAACGCCTTACAAACCAGTGGTCTGTAAGGCGTGCTCATTAGTTTGTGACTTCGACCGCTGTGTCGAGTGCGACACGGATCATCTCGTCAAATGTCGACTGACGTTCTTCCGATGTCGTCTCTTCACCTGTCAACAAGTGATCCGAGATCGTAAGGATCGTCAATGCGTTCACTTTATGTTTCGCAGCGAGCGTGTAAAGACCTGCCGCTTCCATCTCGATGGCGAGGCAACCGAAATCGGCCCACTTCTTGAAATGGTGGAAATCATCCTGATAGAACTGGTCGGCTGTGAAAATTTGCCCGACTTTGACCGGAATACCAGCTTTTTCAGCATTCATATACGCACGATGTAGGAGGTCGAACGTCGCTGTCGGTGCATAGTCCATACCGTCGAAACGAACCCGGTTTTGCCCCATCTCACTCGAGGCGCTCATCGCGATGACGACGTCGCGTACTTTGACGTCTTCTTGAATCCCGCCGGCCGTACCGACACGAATCAAGTTTTTAGCGCCGTATGACATAATCAATTCGTTCACGTAAATCGACATCGATGGAACTCCCATCCCAGTTCCTTGCACGGAAATGCGTTTCCCTTTATACGTTCCTGTGAAGCCATACATACCACGGACTTCGTTGTATAACTCGACGTCTTCGAGGAACGTCTCCGCGATATATTTCGCACGGAGCGGATCTCCTGGCAATAATACCGTTTCTGCGATTTGTCCTACTTCTGCCCCAATGTGTACACTCATGATTAAATTCCTCCTTCAAGATAGTCGCTGGCACTGCTCCCGATATTCATTCGGGGTGATGCCAATCTGTTTTTTGAAGACTTTTCGGAAATACTTGTCGTCCGAAAAGCCGACCGCTTGGGCGACTTCATAAATACGTTGTCTACTCGTCTCAAGGAGACGTTTCGCCTCGAGCATCCGGATTGACAGCAAGTATTCGGATAAGTTGACGCCGTACTGCTGTTTGAAGCGACGCGATATGTATTCGCGGCTCAAGTAAAAGCGCTCGCTCATCCCTTGTAAGCTGAGTTCTTCCGCATAATGGCGTTCGATGAATGCGCCAATCTGTAGAATCGGATCGTCCTCGTCAGGAATGACGTCGGCGAGGGCACGTGCGAGCGTCTCGTTCAAGACGTCCGGATCAATCGGTTTCAACAAGTAGTCGAAACTGCCGAGCTGAATCGCGCGCCGCATGTACGAGTATTCGTCATACCCCGTCAAGACGATCAGTTTGGCCGCCTCCGCCTCCGTATGGACCCACTCCATCAACTCGATGCCGTTACATCGAGGCATTTGCAGGTCCGATAAAATCAACGCCGGCCGTTCTTTGACGATGATCCGTTTCGCTTCTTCCCCGTCTTGCGCCTCAATCACTTTCGTGACGCCGAGCCGACCCCACTCCCCAAGCAGTTTCACCGCTTCCCGCACCGGCGACTCATCATCCACGATCAACACTTTCGTCATGACGCATCCGCCTCCTTTACGGCCGGGAAACGCATGACGATACGAAATCCGCCTGTCTCTGGTGTAGCCAACATAAACTGAGCCTCCCGATTATAGTTTAACATGAGTCGATCCCGAATGTTCTTTAAACCGGTACCTTCCGCCCCATTCAATGGCTCGGTCGATACCTCAATCCGTTCTTTCAATACCGTCAACTCCTCGTCCGAGATATCGCGTCCGCTATTCTCGCAGTGAATCACGAGATTCGGTCCCTCTTGATTGATTCGGACCGAGAAACGATTGGCCGCTGTCGCGCCATCGCGCTCGAACCCGTGTTTGAAAAAGTTCTCGGCGAGCGGCTGTAAAATCATCTTTGGCACAATCAAATCGAGGAGCGGCTCCGGCACATCGATTTCGATCTTGAATTGCTCCGGGAATCGGACTTGTTGCAGGCGAATATAAGACGTGAGGTGATCGACTTCCCGTTTGAGCGTCACGAGCGACTCGTCAGGATGCATCGTATAGCGCATCATCGAGGAGAGCTGTGTGATGAGACGGTACACCGTCTTGCCGTCACCTTTCAACGCGAGCGTCCCAATCGATTGCAAGGCGTTGAACAGGAAATGTGGGTTCGTCTGAGCTTGGAGTGCCCTCAGCTCATTCGTCCGATTCTCGAGCGCCAACCGGTACTCTCGTTGAATCAAATCATCGATTCGTTCAATCATCCGCTTGAACTGCCGTCCAAGTACGCCGAACTCATCATTTCCGAGGGAATCGAATGAAACGGTCATGTCCCCTTGTTCGATTCGCCAAATGTTCGAGGTGAGCGTCTTGATTGGAGTCGTCAAACGCATCGAAGCGTATGTCGCCCCAATCAACGCCAATATGAGCGACACCATCCCGACGACAAAGATGATGAATGACGTCCGTGACGCCGGCTCGGTCAACAGGCGATCCGGTATCGATTTTCCGACGTAGAACGTCTGGTTCTCAAACTCGAACGATTTGACGATGCGGTGATGCTTGCCATCGCTCGATAGCGAGTTCGTCGAACCATTTTGAGGAATTTCACCATCCCCGAGCTGCGCGAACACTTGATTGCCGCCCCCGACGAACCAGAGGCTCTCGCTCGGGTTGTTTTGTAGCGAGGCGAGCTGACCGATGAAGACGTCCTCCGGGATATCGATTGACAAAATCGCGAGCGGCTGATCCGTCTCGATTTTGTCGAGTCGGAAATGGAGCGTCACGACTTCTTCTTCTGAGACGAGCGGACCGAAATCATGATACGGCACGAGCGGATGCGAAGCCTCGAGCAGGACGCGGCTCTCCTCATACTTCAATAGCTGTTGCTGAATCTCACTTGGCTGCCGTTTCGAGCGCGGGGACACTTTCATCTTATAGGCGGCGAACGAATCCATATCCTCAAGCATGAGCAGCTGGATTTGGGCCACATCCTCACGGGATAAGTACATCCCGAGCAGCGCCCGTCGTACCTCGAGTTCAGTCTGTTCGAGCGACAGTCCCGGGCCGTACTCGAGAATATCGAGCACATCCCGATTCGCATACAGACTGGTCGGCAAGCGGCTCAAGTCCGAGACATACCGTTCCATCTGTAGTGTGCCTCGCTCAAGCGACCATTCCGTGAGCTGAAGCCCCCGTTCCCGCTCCCGGTCTTTGACGTACCAAAAGGAAATGATCGTCGCCAAAATGACGGGAACGATAATCGTCAATGCGATCATTCCCGTCAGCTTCGTCCGAATGCTCATCCACGTATCGCCTCCTCGCTGTCATTATATCACGGCATATGCAAGCGTTTGCAATACTGTCATGAAAAAAACTCGTCTCCCAGTTTCTCGAGAGACGAGCCAGTTGTTCATTCATAAGAACGTAGCAATTCTACAATCCCAAATTCGTGACTCCAATCTTTCGCCACATCGACTGGTGTCATCCCATCGTCATTCTCGATTGTGACATCGGCTCCGCTTTCGAGCAGCAATACTAATGAATCGTAGTCCAGTCCATCGTTATACAGCAAGTTATGGAGCGGAGTATCACCATAACTGTCTTGCATGTTAACGTCCGCGCCGTTCGCCAATTCCTCTCGAATCGCGTCCGCACCTGCATTGTCATAAACCAACTGCTGAAGCGGTTCTTCAGTCATATCACCAGCAAACCCTTCACTGAACGGTGATGAAGCGAAGCTTGTAAACCCACCGCTCGTGAACAGCCAGGCGACGATGGCTACGTTGACAATGACGCTCAACACAATCGTCCCGATAATCGACCCTTTGACATACCCTGCCGTCTTGAAGACCGGAACGTTCGCTTCACCGGCGTTCGTCGCAATGGCTGCAATCCGTTTCGGGAGCGGCGGATGCGTCGATAACAGCTCGCTCAATTTGGCGATAAATCCGTTCTCACGGCTCGCCTCATATAAGTAGTCAAACTCGCTCACTTCCTTCGCCAACTTCCCACCGATGGCAAGAATCGTGAGGGCGCGTTTTGATGCCGTCTCGTCTTGAATATGGTGGGCGGCCATGCGGTCACACGTAAACTCACATGCACGCGAATAAGCCGATCCTAAAAACGGAATCCAACCGCCGAGCAGCATCGCCCATTGTTTCTGGACATGGTTACGGCGAATATGTGCCAACTCGTGCGCGATCACAAACTCGACTTCTTTGGCGTACCCTTCACGTGACAACTCGACGACATCCGAATACAGGATGACCATATTCTTTTGGAAGAAACGGGTCGCGAAAGCGTTCAAGACGCCTCCGGCTTGAAGAATGTACACATCCGGGAGTAAGCGAATTCCCATTTCTTGTCCGACACGCTGATACGTCTGATACAGGTCGGCGAATTGACGTTCGGTCACTTTGACGCCGTTCGTGCGAATATATCCGATTTGAAGCCAGTGCGTGAATAGAGACAGGGTTATAATCGTTCCCATCACCCATAAAAAGATGCCGAGTGAGGCAATAGTGAAGATGATTCCTAGTATCACCGACAACACGCTAGCGGCGACGAGCAGGCCAAAATACAAGGTTTCGTTCTTATGTACCATGCTCGCTTGTATCTGATTGGATGGTTTCTTGCCGGATGGTTTCTTGTCCGGTAGTACCACTTCTGATTGTTTAATATCTGATTGATTCATGCAATAATCCCCTTCATTTTCCATATGAGAACCATTATACAAGATTTAAGGTTGAAGAATCCATAAAAAATAGAAACTGACAATTTCGTCAGTTTCTATTTAAGGGGTAGTCGCATCAGTTGATCATCCCCACTTTGAGGGTTGCCACGTCCGTCCGTATTGTTCGTGATAAAGTAAAGTCCTTCGTCCTCCAACCAGACGTCACGGATGCGACCTTTATCCTCGACGAGCGGGATGACCTCACGTGATTCCCGATCGATGGCGACGAGACGATTTCCACGAAGCGTCGCCATATACACGTACCGGTCATCGGCAACGATTCCCGACGGTGCCCACGACGTCTCCCCGACCTCGAACCATGGTGTTTCAAGACCATCTTGCGTCTGCTCCGCCTCGATGAGCGGCCAGCCATAATTGTTCCCCTCATCAAGGATATTCACTTCATCGTGACCGGACGCCCCATGTTCACTCGCATAGAGCGTATCTTCGACCTTCGCCAAGCCTTGAGGATTGCGGTGGCCGGACGAATAAATCCAATCGGTCGGATTGCCCGCTCCCGATAACGGCACCCGTAACACTTTTCCGGCAATCGATGTCTCGTCTGGCGCCAGTTCCGGCACGAGGGCATCTCCGGTCGTGACCCAAAGCACGTCACCATCGAGCAACAACCGTCCGCCGTTATGGAACTGGGCCCCTGGAATCTCATCGAGCACGACGCCCGTCTCTTCAAACTGATTGCCATCCCACGTCAACTCGACGACCCGGTTCTGGACGTTTCCAGGCGTCCCGTACGTATGATAGGCGTACAGTTGGCGTGACGTCGCAAAATCTTCGGTCAAGGCGATTCCGAGCAGACCGCCTTCCCCGATTTCAAGCACGTCTTCTTCCAAGATGACCGGTTGTCGGTCGAGATTCCCGGCTGCATCGATGACGGCAATCGTGCCGCCGCGTTCCGAGATGAGCCATCCATCATCGGTTCGTGCGATTGACCACGGCGCCTCTAACTGCTCGACGATCGATTCAGTTGCACCGGTCGACACGTCGCCTTCTGGCTCGGTTGCTTCCGGCTCTGGTGCCGTGTCAGACGGTGCTTCTTCGGTCGACTCCTCGACTGGTGCCTGTTCAGGTTCCGGCGTCTCGGTCGATTCCGAGGCACAACCGGCAACAAATACGAGCGACAAGATGAACATCCATCGTTTCAACGTGATCGCCTCCTTTTCACCATCATACCGTGTCTTTAGTTGTCACGTGAAGGTTCCGGTGGGCTAACCGGTAATCGCAGCGCAATCAAGAGCGCGATGAACGCGGCGAAGGCTGCGCCGATGAAGACGGTGTTCAATCCGCTGGCGATGAGTTGCTCGCCTTGGAGCCGGACGGTCGCGTTTAGCGCCTCGGTCATACTCCGATTGAAGAACGATTCGAGTGACACACCGCTTAACCCAGCCTCCTCACGGAAGCCGCTCAGGACGATGAAGTTGAACACGGCACCGAACACGGCGACACCGAGCGTCTGACCGACAGTGCTCAAGAATGAGTTCGCCGCTGTCGCGGTCCCCCGTTGACGATACGACACGACCGTCTGTAAGACGACGATGAACATCGGTTGCGACAAGCCGAACCCGACGCCGATAATGGCGACAGCGAGGTAGACGAACAGGTCTGGGCTCGATTGCGTGAGCAACGTCAAGATGATTGTCCCAATCAACAAGAGACTCATTCCCGTCACGGCCCGACGTCGTGGCGAGGCCGCGCCAAGTGTACGGCCGCCGATAATCGACGTGAACGTCCAAGCGACCGAGAGCGGCATCAGCATGAAGCCGGCTTCCGTCGCCGATTTACCAAGGACGGCCTGGGCCCAGATCGGGATATAGGCCGACATCGAGACGAGCACCCATGCTGCGAAGAAGACGGCACCATTGATGGACGCGATAATCGGTTGTTTCAACAGATCGAGCGGCAACAACGGTGTTTTCGCACGCCGTTCCGATAAAAAGAAACTAGTGAGCAGCACGACACTGAACACGGCACTGACGATAATCGATGGCGTCCAGACGTTCGTCTCGCTGAACGTGATCAATCCATATAAGAACGCCGTCGTTCCGAACGCGAACAACAGCGCCCCTTTGACGTCGATTCGCTCCGTCGTCTCCGTCACCGTCTCTTTATAGAAGACAATGATCATGATGAATGATAACAGTGCGAACGGGACGTTCAGCAAGAAGACGTAGCGCCAAGACAACGTCTCGACCAAGAACCCGCCGATGACCGGCCCGAGCACGCCCGAGACACCCCAGACCGCGCTCAAGATGCCTTGAATCTTGCCGCGCTCCTCATACTTGTACAAGTCGCCGATGATGGTCATTGAAATCGGCAATACCGCCCCGGCGCCAAGCCCTTGGAGCGCCCGGAAGATAATCAATTGCTCCATCGATGTGGCGAGGCCACATAGGAGCGAGGCAAGTGTGAACAATCCAATCCCGAACAATAGGACCCGCTTGCGCCCGAACAAGTCGGCCACTTTCCCGTAAATCGGTGTCGACACCGCCGTGAACAGCAGGAAGGCTGCGAACACCCAACTCACGAGGGCGGCCCCATTCAACTCGCTCGCGATGACCGGTGTCGCGACTGAGACGACCGTCCCTTCAATCGCCGCTAAAAAAGTCGCCAATAACAATGCGACCGTGACATTCTTTCTCATTCGTTTCATCTCCCCAATAAAATAGCGGTGCCGGAAGGTTCCGAGCACCACTTCAACTGTCTATTATTTTGTGCGAGCGACGCCCGTTTGACAAGCCTCAACTTCTGCCCGGTCTTGTCACGACTAAAAAACACAAGCGGCGAAGGGGTCATTTCGCCGCTTGTGTTGCTGTTATTTTGCCTTATCCGCCCATACTTTCGTGAAGTCTTGGAGCATCTCGTCCCCGGTCTTTTGACCGCCGACATACGCTTGCATCAACGCGCCGTACTCGTTGACCGCGCCGTCCGGATACTTGAACCAGTTCCATGAGATCGTCTTGCCTTCGTTCGAATAGGCCAAGATGTCGTCAGCAAGCGGACCGAGATCGTTCGCTTCAATCGATTTGAACGCCGGGATGAATTTAAATTTGTTGACCATGTAGTCTTTACCCGTGTCGGATGTTGCCATCCATTCGAGGAAGTCTTTCGCTTCTTCTTTATACTTCGAGTTTTTATTGACGACCCAGTTGTTCGGGACGCCGACCGGGAGACGGTCCATCTTCTCTTTGTCATCGTTGATCGGGATCGGGACGAAGCCCATCTCAATGTCCGGATTCACGTCGAGAATCATCTGTTGCGCCCAGTTCCCTTGTTGCAGCATCGCCGTCTCACCTTGAGCGAACTGTGTGACTTGCGTGTTATAGTCCGTCGTGAGCGGGTTCTTGTTGCCGTATTTGATCGTGAGATCGAACAGCTTCAAGAACTGTTGGAACTGCTCATTGTCCTCGAATTTTTCTTTATTCTCATTAAGCGCCTGGATGAACGCATCCGGGTCGTCTTGTTGTGCCATCGGAATGTTGAGCAAGTGAATCCCGAGAATCCAGAATTCGGCGTAACCGACCGAGAACGGTGTGATGCCTGCTTTATCCAACTTCTCTGCCGCATCCGTTAACTCGGACAACGTCTTCGGCAACTCGCTGATGCCCGCCTTCTCGAACAGCTCCTTGTTATAGATGAAGCCGTACCCTTCCAAGTTCATCGGCATGCCGTACAATTTCCCGTCCATCGTCATCGGTTCCTTGGCCACTTCCGTCAAATCACCGACCCACTTCTCGCCAGACAGATCTTCCAATTTGTCTTTCCAAGTCTGGGCTTCGGTGAAACCACCGTTATTGAAGATGTCCGGCTCGTTGCCCGACGCGAACTGCGACTTGAGCGCGGCCCCGTAATCGGCTCCGCCGCCGACCGTTTGAACGGTCACTTTGACGCCGGTCTCTTCCTCGTATTCTTTCGCCATCGCTTCAAGGTCTTTGGCGATTTCTGCTTTGAACTGGAAGACGTTCAACGTGACGTCTTGCTTGTCCCCGTCATCCGCGTTCGCATCGTTCGATCCTTCATTTTCCGTAAGCGACCCGCCGCCACAGGCCGCAAGTGTCAATACCATCCCCGCCGTCATGACGGCGGTTGATAATCTCCATTTACGTTTCATTTCGCTTCCTCCTAAGTATAGAGTCGATATTCCTTCAACATTCGGTACACCCTAACTTTAGATGAAAACGCTTCCATTATGTAGGTGTCAAAATTGACGTGTAGGGTGGAAAATGTTGCACAGAAAACCAGGACTTTCTTATTGAAAAGAAAGTCCTGGTTTTAGTTTCTTCTATATAATTACAACAGGCTGATTCCAGCTTCTTCACATGCTGTGATCATCTCACTCGGCCAGACCGACGATTGGACTTCACCGATATGGCGGGCACGTAGCAAATACATGGCGACACGTGACTGCCCGATGCCGCCCCCGATTGTAAGCGGGAGACGTCCTTCAAGGACCGCTTGATGGAACGGGAACTTGCGTTTGTCTTCAGCTCCAGCTGTCACCAATTGCTCGGCAAGCGCTGTCTCGTCGACACGGATTCCCATCGACGACAGTTCGAACGCCGATTCGAGTTCCGGGTGCCAGACGAGGATATCGCCGTTGAGCGACCAGTCGTCATAGTCCGCCGCGCGACCGTCGTGCTTATCGCCTGAAGCGAGTGCGCCGCCGATTTGCGAGAGGAAGACTGCGCCGTGTTCTTTACAAATCGCGTGCTCTCGCTCTTTAGGCGTGAGGTCCGGGTAAAGGTCTTCTAACTCTTGGCTCGTCAAGAAGTGAATCGACTCTGGCAAGATCGCCTCGATGCCGTACATCGATTCGACCGCCTGTTCCGTCTCGCGGAGCGCTGCGTAAATCGATTCGACCGTCGCCTTCAAGTACTCCGTCGTCCGATGTTCCCGGGCGATGACACGTTCCCAATCCCATTGATCGACGTGAAGTGAGTGTGTCGCGTCGAGTTCTTCATCACGACGGATGGCGCGCATCTGTGTGTACAAGCCTTCACCGACTTCGAATCCGTAGCGGCCGAGCGCTTCGCGTTTCCACTTTGCGAGCGACTGAACGATTTCGAGCTCATGCCCTGGATACTGTGTATCGAACTGGATGATGCGTTCGACACCGTTCAAGTGGTCGTTGACACCGCTCGCCGATGTGACGAACAGCGGGGCTTGAACTTGTGTGAGTCCGAGCGCTGTGCTGAACTTGTCTTCGAATGTCGCCTTCACTACTGTAATCGCCTGTTGTTTTTCCTTCATCTTGCTCATTGCTGTTGTTGTCATGTTTTCTTCCTCCAATTGTGGGATTTCGGGATGGAGCCATAGAAAAAAGCCCTCCAATCCCATGGACTATGGGACGGAAGGCTTCAAGCTCCGCGGTGCCACCCAAATTAGTAGACGAATCTACTCACTTTTTCGAGACGAACATCTCGTAGTTCCGATAACGGGGAACGGTCCGGCTACGTCTACTTGCAAAGCGTTCGGGTAGCGACTCCAGGAGGTTCTTCGACAGAGATTTCAGTCCGGGCTCTCACCTTCCCCGGCTCGCTTTGCTTACGTCTTCTGTGTACTCGTCCTTTCAATGTCGTTCACAATTGAATTGACCCAATTATTATCAATATTCAGACGAATGTCAACCACTTTTCCAAAAAAAAATTCTCCCCCGTGTAGCGAACGGGGGAGATCCCTTGGGCAGGGTTATTTGATCGAGCCGCTCGTAATCCCTTTGATAATATGCTTTTGCATACCGAAGAAAAAGACGAGGAGCGGAACGATCCCAAGGACTAAACCAGCAAGTGCCAAATCCCATTGTTTTGTATATTGTCCGAAGAAATAGAACGTCGCGAGCGGAATCGTCCGCAGCTCGATGTCTCGGAGGACAAGTGAAGGTAAGAGAAAGTCATTCCAAATCCAAAGGCTGTTCAAGATGACGATCGTCACCGTGATCGGTTTGAGGAGCGGGAAGACAATCCGCCAAAACACACCCCATGTCGAACAGCCGTCAATGATGGCCGCTTCTTCAATCTCTTCCGGAATCGACTTCATAAAACCATGATAGAGAAAGACGGAGATGCCGGACCCGAAGCCGAGATACATGACCATCAGTCCCCAATGACTGTTTAAAAGACCGAGCAGGCTCGACACTTTCACGAGCGGAATCATGATTGACTGAAACGGGATGACCATCGCCGCGACGAACAAGAAGAAGATGACGGTCGAAATCCAATGTTTTGTCCGGACGAGCTTCCAGGCCGCCATCGAGGTGAACAGCACGATAAGAAGGTTCGCCCCAGCCGTGATGAGAAGCGAGTTCAAGAAGACGCGTCCGTAGTTCATCGCCTCCCAGGCTTCTGTATAGTTCGACGCGAGCCAGACGCTCGGCAAGGCAGACGTGTTCGTGTAAATCTCGGCAATTGATTTGAACGAGTTGACGATGACGTAATAGAACGGGACGAGATATAACAGTCCAAGTAGAATCGCCACCAGTTCGACGAGACCGAGACCGGCCGTATATCCACCCGCCCGCAGCGGTCTTTGCGGTAGCAATCGCTGGGGAGATGAATCGACCTTCGCTTCGATGCGTTCAATTTTTTCTGTCGTCATGCCTCCACCTCCCGCTTTTTCGTCAAATAGACTTGAGTGACGGTAATCGCCGCGACGACAAGGAAGAAGATGACCGCTTTCGCCGAGCCGAGCCCGTAATTATTATTCACGAACGATTCTGTATAGATGTTCAAGGCGAGCATCTCTGTCGATTTGAATGGGCCTCCGTTCGTGAGCGACAAGTTCGTGTCGAACACTTTGAACGACCAGGAGATCGTCAAAAACAGACAGATGGTGATCGACGGCATAATCATCGGTAACGTGATGTGACGCAACATCTTCAATCGATTTGCCCCATCGATTTTGGCCGCTTCCAGCAAATCCGTCGGCACGTTTTGAAGCGCTGCGATGTAGATGACCATGACGTAGCCTCCGCCTTGCCAGATGGCGACGATGACGATGCCCCAAAAGGCTGTCTGGGCGTCACCGAGCCACGGCAGTTCGAACAAACTCCATCCGGTCAGTGCCCCAATTGATTCAAAGCCCTTCACATAGATAAACTGCCAAATGAATCCGAGAATGAGCCCGCCAATCAAGTTTGGCATGAAAAAGACGGTGCGCAGGATATTGCGTGTCTTAATGTTCATCGTCAACAGTAAGGCCAGTAAGAAACCGACGATGTTCGTCAAGATGACGGCCACAATCGTGTATTTCGTCGTAATCCAGAACGAGGCGCGGAACTGTTCATCCTCGAATAGAATCCGCTGATAATTGTCCCACCCGACTACGTTCAACTGACCCGTCACACCGTTCCAATCCGTGAAGCTGTAATAAATCCCGTTTATGAACGGTATGAGCACAATCGCCACAAACGCCAAAAAGGCCGGACCGACGAATGCAATAAAACTCGCTGGTTTCTTCCAATTTCGTCTTCGCTTGTGTTGTTTTGGTGTTTCTGTCATGTTCATCGCCTCCACTATCAACTTACCTTCAAATAACCAAAATGAAAACGGATACATTTGACGGAAAGGGTGGAATATATTGCACTCAATGGGTGAATTATACGAGACGATGCGTTATGATAAACTCAATTACAACACGAACGAGTCTTCCTGAATGAAGAATTAAACCTTGATTCTAAGTCGATTCACGAATGAAATGAAATAAACCGATTACAATGTTCGAAAGTGGAGGGATTTTATACATGACGACGATTAAACCGTTATCCGACCTAACGATTGCCCAACAAGCCGAGATGTTGCCCGTCAAAGAGATTGCGGAAAAGCTCGGTTTACAAGAAGATGACCTCGACCTATACGGGAAATATAAAGCCAAGTTATCCTTCGACGTCATCGATCGGATGGCGACTCGCGAAGACGGGAAGCTCATTCTCGTCACGGCAATCAATCCGACTCCAGCCGGTGAAGGAAAGTCGACCGTGACCGTCGGGCTCGGCCAAGCGCTCAACCAACTCGACAAACAAGCGATCGTCTGTTTGCGAGAACCGTCGCTCGGGCCGACAATGGGCTTAAAAGGCGGTGCCGCCGGCGGAGGATTCAGCCAAGTGTTGCCGATGGAAGACATCAACCTTCACTTTACAGGCGACATGCACGCTATCACCGCGGCCCACAACACGATTAGCGCCATGCTCGACAATCATCTCCATCAAGGGAACGACCTTGGCATCGATGTCCGGAAAATCGTCTGGAAACGTGTGCTCGACTTGAATGACCGGGCGCTCCGTCACGTGACGATTGGCCTTGGCGGCAGTGCCCATGGCGTACCTCGTGAAGACGGCTTTGATATCACGGTCGCGTCTGAAATCATGGCCATCCTCTGTCTCGCCGATTCGTTGACTGACCTCGAGGCACGCATCAAGCGAATCGTCGTCGCATACGATCGGGACAATGAGCCGATCACGGCCGAACAAATCGGTGCGGCCGGTGCCGCGACACTGCTATTGAAAGAAGCGTTCAAGCCGAACTTGGTGCAAACACTTGAACAGACACCAGCCCTCGTTCATGGTGGTCCGTTCGCCAATATCGCGCACGGATGCAACTCATTGATTGCGACGAAAACCGCGCTCAAGCTCGGTGAATATGTCGTCACCGAAGCTGGTTTCGGAGCCGATCTTGGCGCCGAGAAATTCTGTCATATCAAGTCACGCATCGGAAAATTGAACCCGGACGCCGTCGTTCTCGTGGCGACAGTCCGTGCTTTGAAAATGCATGGCGGTGTCGCCAAAGACCAACTCCACGTCGAGAACGTCGGAGCTGTCGGAAACGGGTTAAAACTTCTCGCCAAACATGTCGAGACGATGGGGAAACTCGGTTTGCCGACCGTCGTCGCCCTCAATCGATTCAATTCGGATACAGCCGAAGAGTTGGCGTCCGTCCTCGATTGGTGTGAAGCGAACCACATTCGAGTGGCGCTCAGTGAAGTGTGGTCGAATGGTGGACAAGGCGGTAGTGCCCTCGCCGAGGCCGTCATCGACACGATTGAGTCGAACGAGAGTTCGTTTACCCCGCTCTATGCGTTAACCGATTCCATCGAACAGAAAATTTTGACGATCGCCCGTGAAGTGTATGGAGCGGCCGACGTCACCTTTACCGCAACCGCGAAAAAACAGATGGCACAAATCGAGGCGAACGGCTGGCAGCACTTGCCGATTTGTATGGCGAAGACGCCGTTCTCGCTCTCGGATGACCCGACGAAACTCGGATACCAACACGGCTTCACCGTGACGGTGCGAGAGTTGAAACCGTCGGTCGGCGCTGGCTTTCTCGTCGCCTTGACAGGTAACGTCTTGACGATGCCGGGTCTGCCGAAACAACCGGCCGCCTTGAATATGGGGATTGATGAGACTGGGAAAGCGATTGGCTTATTCTAATCAAGACAACGGAGGGATAGGGATGGACGTCACGGAACATACGTATGCGGACGGATACCGGACACAACTATTGCACGTCAAGGCCAGACAACCGATTGGAAATTGTTTCATTTTCCATGGGATGCTTGAACATCATCAACGTTATGTCGAATTCGCTGATTTTTTGTCAGAAATTGGTTTTAATGTGTTTCTGTGCGACCTTCGCGGCGCCGGTTCTTTGGCCCGAACCCAGTCCACTTACGCTCATCTATCTCCACACGAAGGATTTGATCAAATGGTCGACGACGCCATCTCGCTCCTCGATCACTATCAAGATGAATTGCCGACCGTCGTCCTCGGCCATAGTTTCGGCTCGTTGCTCGCGCGTCGACTCGGTCAACAGTTAGGTCATCGATTGGCGGGTGTCATCGCCGTTTCCCCGCCCCCGCATTCTGGATTGATTGGACGTGCCGGACTGTATGCGATCGATTTGGCCATTCGGTTCAAAGGGAGCACCCATGAATCCCGTTTATTCGAACGCTTGTTGTTCGGGCGATATAACTTGAAATTCTTACCCGCCACGACCGAGAGCGATTGGATTTCTAGTGTCCCCGAGGAAGTGACCGCCTATATGAACGATCCGGACTGTGGTGGGATTCCGACGCTCGGATATTTACACGAGGTAGCAAAAGCGTCACTCGATGTGACCTCTGCCGCCCGGATACAAGAACATCCGAAAACACTACCAATTTTGTTCGTCGTAGGTGCCGATGACCCCGTCGTACATGACGGAGAAGGACTCTCCGGAATCGTCCGCAAACATCAGGCCGCCGACATCGAATTGACCGTGCTGTTTTATGATCAGGCTCGCCACGAAGTGCTTCGTGAGCGCCAACGCCAAGACATCTGGACGGACATCGGCGACTGGATGCATCAAACGATACGAATCGCAAAAAGAACCTCCATTTCCTAGGAGGTTCTTTTTGTTTACCAAAATCATACAATAGGATTCTAATTCATTTACCTTTTTTGTAATTTAGATTCTTCTTTCCAATTTTTAAGTGCGCTATACTTAGACCGCACACTAAAAGAATACACATATTTTGATACGTATTCACCGAAAGGGGTAACACATTGAAGCCAACGATCACACGATTGAGCACGGCCGTCCTCATCTCTAGCACGGTGTTGAGTACGCTCGTCCCCGCTCATTCATATGCAGCAACATACGAAGGAACAGTGAATACATCGATTTTAAATGTTCGTTCCGCCACATCTACCACTTCGGATATTGTCGGGAAATTGACCGAAGGCGAAACCGTTCAAGTGTATACGACGAACGACAACTGGGCTCAAATTGAATTCGAAGGTGAAAAGCGCTACGTATCGTCGACTTATTTGACACTCAAATCGACCGTCACGAAAACGGCGACGACCGCCTCGACGACGGCGACGTCTGCTTACAAAGCTGATGCGAACGTCAACTTGCGCTCATCGACATCGACGTCTGCCACCGTCTTGACGACCATCCCGAAAGGCGCGACCGTCACTTATATCTCTTCGCATGGCGCAACCGGTTCATGGATGAAAGTGACGTACGGCAAGTACACCGGTTACGTCGTAGCTCGATACTTTACGCCGTCGGCTCCTGTCGAAACACCATATTACGCGAACAAGACAGCGGTGCTATACAACTCGACCGGTTCGGGCGCGACGAAACTCGCGACGATTCCGGCTGGTGCCAAAGTGACGCATCTCGCCTCACTCGGCGCGACCGGCTCATGGTTTAAAATCCAATATGGCACGAAAATCGGCTACGCTCCATCCCGTAACTTCTCGACGTCACTATTGACTCCAGATACGTCGACGCCTGAAACGACGACGCCTTATTTTTCAATCACAAACGTCGCCCTTTATAACAGTTCGGCCTCAGGCGCGACGAAGATCGCGACCATCCCTTCGGGTGCCCAAGTCGAACAAATCGCAATGGCAGGACTCAGTTCGTCCTGGTTCAAGATTCGTTACAATGGCGTCACCGGCTATGCCGCAGCCCGTAACTTCTCGAAGACGAAGCCGGAAGTCGTCGTACGAACGCCTTATTACGCCGCTCGCGATCTCGTGTTGTATAAATCGTCTGCCTCGGGTGCAGATCGTCTCCGGACCATCCGCGCCGGCAGTAAAGTGACACAAGTATCGGATGCTGGACTCGCGAGCTCATGGTTTAAAATCGAGTATGACGGTGTCACCGGCTATGCCGCAGCTCGCAACTTCTCGACGACACCACCAGAAGTGATTGTCATCAAGCCTTATTACGCGATTCGGAACGTAGCGATGTACAGTTCGTCCGCCTCGGGCGCAACGAAAATCGATACGATTCCATTCGGTGCGAAAATCGAACAAATCTCTCAAAGCGGATTATCGAGCTCATGGTTCAAAGTCCGCTATGACGGGAAAACCGGTTATGCCGCTTCACGTCACTTCTCAGTCGAAAAACCGGAGGTGATTGTCGTGACAGATTACTACACGACGCAACGAGTCGTCCTCTATGACCGGTCGGCATCACCGAAAACAAAAATCGCAGTCATTCCGACAGGGACAAAAGTTCAGCAAATTTCTGAGGCCGGATTGACCAGCTCGTTGTATAAAATCAAGTACGGCTCGCTCACGGGCTATGCGACCGCGAGTTACTTTGCGGACAAGCCGCCAGTGCCAGAAGAACAGCTCGAATCAGAACGTGAAGTCGAGGTCGTCGTCGCGAACAACGGGACGTTGAACGTGCGCAATAAAGCAGTTGATGGCGCCGTCATCGGGACGCTCGCGAACGGGACGGTCGTCAAAGTGAAGCCAATCGTCGGTAGCGACTGGGGGGTCATCTCATATCTCGTCAACGGCTCGCTCGTGAAAGGGTACATCTCCCTCACGTATACGAAACCGTACACACCGCCTGTCGCCGGCAGTAAGGAAATGGTCATCACCGAAACGGCCTATCCATACACGCTCGCATCGATGGTGACGACGCAACGCAACGTGTTCGCCCAGTCGGACGCCTTCCGGGCTGCGAACGCCTATGTACCGAAAGCGTATATCACTCGCGCGACACCGACCGCCACGACAGGGACGATCAGTTCGACGGAACTCATGACGACTTCATTCCAATATTTGAAGGCAACCGCTTCAACAGCCGCAGCAAACTTGGGCGGCTTGTCGACGAATACGAAACTTGAGTACCTCGGCACACAAAAAGTCGGTTCGACGACTTGGTATAAAGTAAAATCGGGTCTACTGACCGGATACGTCAGCGCCGCCAACGTCGCTGGTAATGTCAAGGTATTGAAAGACGCTTCTATGACAGCTCACTCGTTCGGGGTGCTCAACCCAGGTGAGACGGTGAGCATCACTGGTGAGCTCGGTCAATATTACACAATCAGCTACTATCGCCCGAGTGGATACAACATTCGCGTCTATGACCGGTCTTGGCGTCTTGCGACGGATGAGGAAATCACACGTCACGTGTCACCGTCTTCGTTCGCCACGACGTCACGGGAATATTTCCAGTTCCTCGATTTGTCGAAGGGGGCCGATTTGACGGCGCCTGTCTTGAACAAGTCGCTCGTCGGTAAAGGGATTTTAGATGGACGCGGTCAAGCGTTCATCGATGCGTCACGTACGCACAACGTCAACGAAATTTACCTATTGTCGCATGCATTGCTTGAAACCGGTCATGGGACGTCCGCCCTCGCCACCGGGACAGTTGTCTCGAGCGTCGACGGCAAGGCCGTCACACCGAAGACCGTCTACAATATGTACGGAATCGGTGCGATTGACGGGAACGCCCACGTCAAAGGGGCTGAGCGCGCTTATAAAGAAGGTTGGTTCACACCGGAAGCCGCCATCATCGGCGGTGCCAAGTTCATCGGGGATTCGTATATTAACAACCCGAGCCGGAAACAGAACACGCTCTATAAAATGCGCTTTAATCCATCAAATCCTGGGACGATGCAATATGCCACGGATATCGCTTGGGCGACGAAACAAACCGCCAACATCTACAACATGTATCAACAGCTCGACGCCTACACGCTTTACTTCGAAGTTCCAAAATTCCAGTAAGACACAAAGAGACACGCAGCCGACGTTGGCGCGTGTCTCTTGTTATGTCCATTCAATGGAGTCGATAATCGATTCAATCTCTACTTTTTCATTCGTCACTTCATCGGCGACGTACGTCAAAAACAGGAGTCGTTTCCCGTCTGTGAGTGACCAGACGTCGAGATGCATCCCGTCCTCGATTCCGCTCGCATAGGCCGTCGTCATACCGCCTGCCTCCGTCGTGACGCTCGGGGCGACTTTGACGTCAATCGGGAACTCGCCTAAAAATGTGTTCAACTCTTGGAGAGCCGCGTCGCTCGGCGCTTGCTCTTCCTCGGCTTCATAGATGGACATCTGAAGCGTCCCTTGGGCGTCGGCTTCTACCGAATAAAAGCTGACATGGTCTTCTTCTTCATTGTATTCAAAGTGTTCTGGGTAGGATAGACGGATCCAACCGTCAATCTCGTATTCCTTCATGCTGTTTGCTCCTTCGTCTTCTTAAATGCTAGACCTGTCACCATCTTCGCTTGGAGCGCATATTTGAGGCGCTCGGTCACGTAAAGACGTTGACTGTTTTGGTCTTGGGCAATCATGTGCCCGAATAAGTTCAATCTTACGGTTTGATGTGATAAAAAATAGAGTCGGTCCGGGTCTAACGGTCGATATTCGCCTGAATCTTCGAGATGCTCAATCTCGAAGCGACGCAATACGTTGAGCGCGCAATATTGATCCGTCTTCCCGGTGCTCGTGTGCAACTCGACTCGAACAAGCTGAATATCGTATGGGCATAGGTTCATAAAAATTGGACCGATTCGTTCATGGATGAGCAACACTCCCATATCCGTCTCAATCAAATCGGGGAGTGCCTGCTTGTCTTGTGAGATGCTCAAGACGACATAAGGACGTTCAGTCGGTGCGAGCAATTCCCCTTTAAAAAAGCGGAATCGTTGGATGCCGGTCAATACACGGGCTCGCCAGGCACTGCCCCGAGCTTCCGCTTCAATCCGATATAGCCTTTCTCGACTCACGACTACTCCCCCTTCAATTGTTTGAGCGACGCGACGAATCGTTCCCACTCCTTGTCGTCACAGACGACCTTACTTTCAATTCCCCATTCTTCCTCGATCTTCAAACGTACTTCGTTCGTTTCGAGATGACGCGTGAGCTGAAGTGCCCCAATTTGAACGGATAGCGGTTCGACGATGAACTCATTCGTCGCCGGGCCGATCCATTTCAATCGTTCCGTTCGAAGAATCACCTGCCAGTCCGACTCGCGATTAATCGAGAACATCCATTGGCGAAGCTTCGTCTCGTGGTTGAGTTGTTTGGATTGTTTCATCATCCGAAACCCTTCGCTCATCATCTGTAAATAGGATTTACGCTCACTCATGCCCCATCCACTCCTCTCCTCTATTATCTTAGCAAGACGACCTAGCCGCAACAACCAATGTTTTTTCAAAAAAGGGTTTGCAAAGCTAAAATCCTGTGCTATTATATTACCGTAACGTTAAGCGTTTCGCGGGTGTAGTTTAATGGTAAAACCTCAGCCTTCCAAGCTGATGACGAGAGTTCGATTCTCTTCACCCGCTCCATTTTAAAATTTCATATGCGGGTGTAGTTTAATGGTAAAACCTCAGCCTTCCAAGCTGATGACGAGAGTTCGATTCTCTTCACCCGCTCCAATTACCGACATATACGCGAGAATTTGCTCGCACACATAACCGCACGGTGTCCCGTGCAAAAAGCAGAACGTCATTCGACGTTCTGCTTTTTTTGTTTTTCAGCATAATAGCACCGAATTCAACAACGCTTAAATGACGTTAATTCGGGAAAAGGATGGAAGACAAGAAGGAGGGATTCCTGTGATTCAAGTACGTCTTCAACCGTTCACCGTATACGAGAGTGCTTTGATGCGCACGACATCGACGTTGATTGAGACGAACGAGAGCTTGATTGTGATTGATCCGACCTGGTTGCCTGAAGAAATCGCCACGATTCGCCGGGACGTCGAATTACGACGCCGGGGGAAAAAGCTGTACGTCATCTATACGCATCAGCACTATGATCATATCATCGGGGCTTATGCGTTCCCTGATGCCACCGTCATCGCGTCTCAAGCGTTCGTCGAGACGGATGCGAGTTCTCAGCTAGATGAGATTCAATCGTTCTACGAACAGTATTACATCGATCGTCCCATTGTCAAACCTGCTGTTGATATTATGATTTCGGAAGATGGTACCCTCGCCCTCGGTTCTACGCCCATCACGTTCCTATTGACGCCCGGTCATGAGTCGACCCACATGTCTTTAATCGTCGAGCCGTTACGTCTGCTCGTGTGTGGCGATTATGCCTCCAATATCGAGCCCCCGTTCATCGAAGACGATGCCGAGGCGTATTTGACGTCGTTGCAGAAACTTCAAGCTGCCATTTACGAGTATGAGATTCGGTGGCTCATTCCTGGCCACGGCGACTTGTGTGACGACCGAAGCAAAATGATGGAGCGACTGAGCGCCGCCGAAGAATATATCCTCGCCTTGCCAGAAGAACGCGTCTGGTCTCCGCATTGGCCCGAACACGCTTTCTTCCAACGCGTCCATGAACGTAATCGGAAGCATGTCGAGCAAAAAGCAAAAGATCGCGAGTCGCGGCAACAAGATTATTAACACAAAAAAATCGCAACGTCTCCCCAAGACGTTGCGATCCCCCCCCTATTATGTAGACCTATTTCTTTGTGACGCGTTCTGAACGGACCGTGAACATACGGTCAATCCCATAAATGGTCACGCCGGTGACAGCGAGCAATCCAATCATAGCTGATGAAAACATTGACCATACCCCCATTGTTCACAAATTCGTCATAATCACCCCGTGCCTTCATTATAGAAGAAAATAATTCAAAAAGAAAGCGTTTTCTTCAAAGTTTCTTCACAATTCTGTCACGCTTCTGTTTTTACTTTTGCTTGTCTAGCCTTGCGCAAATATGTGTAGGTTTTGTGGAATGTGGGAATACACTCTATAAGAATAAAAGAGACAGAAAGCTGTTCGTTGAGGAGGAAGAGGCATGATCAAGTATGGCACGTTGGTGCGGGTCGAAGGGAAGTATGCCGTGTTACGTTGGAACAACGGCTCGAGCTTTATCCCAAGACGATTCTTGCCATCAGAAGCACGTGTTGGCGATACCATCATTCGAGATAACCACCATTACTATCTCGAAGAAGACATGACACCCAATTTCGATGCGCTGATTAAACAACATTATAAAAAGTAGACAAAGACAGACCGGTTTCTTTCCAGTCTGTCTTTGTCCGTTCATTTCGTTCGGTCATGCAGCCAGTCGAAATCGACCGGTCCGACTTGTTTGGCCGTGATGATGCCGTCTGGCCCAATTACGTAGGTGGTCGGGAGCGCGACGACACGATACGTCTTCTCCACCGTCCCCGTCTCGTCCAATAGGATCGGGAAACTGACCGGCACTTCCTGTAAAAACGCATCGACGTCTCGTTTACCGAGCCGCTCGTTTTTCGTCGCATTCACTCCGAGCACAGGGATGCCTGTATCTTCGCCGAATTCAATCAACTCTGGCAACTCTTCCCGACACGGTGGACACCACGTCGCCCAAAAGTTCAGGATGACTTGTTGCCCTTCATAGTCGGCGAGGGACACCGGCTGCCCCTCCGTCGTCTCGAGCTCGAACTGTGGCGCCCGCTGTCCGACTTCAAGACCGCCGAGCACGCCGTCGTCCGTGGCGACTTCGACCGTCGGCTCACTCGCTTGACTCGTCTTGTACTCGTCGTAACCTTTATAAGCCAATCCTCCGATGAGGCCGGCCATGATGAGACTGATTGCTAGTTTATGAAATCGCATGATTTACCCCTTGTTCTGTGGACTGTTCACTCCTAAACTTAACTTATCACATCATTCAAAGGAGAGTAACTATCTTGCAACTTCACAATGAGAAAGTTAGCCTCACCCTAAAAGCGCACGGCGCCGAAATGACAAGTTGGAAAGTCGAAGGAACGGAGCTCCTTTGGCAAGGCGACCCGACGTATTGGGGGCGGCAAGCCCCAATCCTATTCCCTTTCGTCGGAAGGCTGCTTGACGACCGCTACTTATATGAAGGACTGACATACACGATGAGCCAACACGGATTTGCACGAGACGAACTGTTCGAGGTCGCCGAGGCTTCGGACACACACGTCCGGTTCATTCTTCGTGATTCGATCGAGACCCGTAAACACTATCCGTTCTCATTCGAACTGAACGTCATCTATCGCTTGATCGGCGAAGAGTTGAATGTGACGTACCACGTCGTCAATCGGGATGATGTCGTACTCCCATTCAGCATCGGCGGACATCCGGCCTTCAACATTCCGTTTGCCGGGGGCACGTTCGAAGACTATACGATTGACTTTGGGGAGACACGAACACTCGACCGTCTCTTGCTCGAAGGACCTTACTTGACGGGTGCTTATCAACCGCTTGGGGAACGTCGTTATATCCCGTTGACGCATCATTTGTTCGACCAGGACGCCCTTATCTTTGAACAAATCGAATACGCGGCGCTCCGGCATCAGCCGAGCGGCCGGGCCATCGTCATGGAATCCCCCCAGTTCACCCACTTCGGCATCTGGTCACCTCCACATTCCGACGCCCCGTTCGCCTGTCTCGAGCCGTGGTTCGGACATGCCGACTATAAAGGGCACCGGAAAGACATCCTCTATAAGGAAGACATGCAACTGCTCGAACCAGGCGAGTCGTTCGAAGCGACTTACACCTTGTATATGGAATGAAAAACGTGCTGACCGCTATGGTCAGCACGTTTTGTTAAAAGCGACTGTCTTGCTCCGCCTCATACTCTGAAGGCGGTTTTTTCATGACGATGGCGAGGACGATATAAATCAGAAGACCTGGACCTCCAAATAGGGCGAGAACGACGAAGATGATTCGCATCAATGTCACATCGACACCTAAGTAGTTCCCGAGTCCCGAACAAACACCAGCAATCATTTGATTCGACGGATCTTTATACAGTTTTCGTTCCATCAAGACACCTTCTCCTCCAGTTTTTCGTTAACGCTGTGGTCGACGGAGCGTCGTTCTGCCACCTGTCGCCACTTCTCCACGACTGTCGAAATCGAGCGCATCGTTGATTGGTGTACTGCCTGATTTGACTTCAATCCGACGTCCGTACAAGCCTCGATTATCGAGCGAGGCGGCGATGATGGTCGCGACGTCCGTTTCAGAAATCGTTGCGTCACTCGCATCACTCAAATCTTCTGATGCCTCAATCGAACCTTTCCCTGGACCATCTACGATTGTCACTGGGCAAATGATCGTGTAGTTCAAACCGCTATGTTCGATATACTCGTCAGCCGCATTGTTAGCAGACAAGAAGTTGTAATGTTCTTTTGGTGCAGCGTCTGGTTGATCGGCGCCGTAAGCGCTGAGCAAGACGACGTGGCGGACACGTTCTTTTTTCGCAGCATCGATAGCTTTCATGGCGACGTTGCGGTCCAACAGTTCGATTTCTTTGCTCGAACCTTCTGCCCCAGCCGTTGCTGCGATGATGACGGCATCCTGTCCGGAAGTCGCCTCGTGTATCCCTTTATCTAATTCTTTCTCGACGTCGACGGTGAGCACACGCGCACCCATTTTTTCATACTCTGCCTGTAGTTCAGGATAACGAATTAAAGCGGTCACTTGATGCGTTTTCGCTAAACTTTTCAATACACGTCTACCGATCTTTCCTGTTGCTCCAATGACTAAAACTTTCATTCAAATTTCCCTCCTCAAAAGAGTAGTTCATTTGATTAAATTTCCTCTTTCGGGATGGAATCAAACCCTTTTCGCAAAATTATCTAACAGTTCCCCACATCGTTAAGTTGAGGGCATCGCGAACGGCTTGAACACTCGCTTCGGTCGGTTGATAGTAATAGACGTTATCGATGTAGGCGTCTTCCCCTTCGATTTGAAGTTTGTCCACCTGTGGTTGTAGCACCATCGTCATTCCGATTGAAGCCATTTGCAACGGGTTCATCTCAAGCCCCATCTCGTCTTTCATAAAGCGATACGTTGCCGGGATTTTTGTCCAGCCTGTTGGACTGGCCAATTTATCGGCGACGGCTGACATGACCTCGGTCTGTCGATTCGATCGCGCCCCATCCGTATCTGTTTTCCGATGACGGGCATAGGCGAGCGCCATATCTCCGTCCATGGCGTACGAGACACCTTCCGTGTATTCATACGTCTGATTGAAGCCTTTCTCACTGAACGAGTGGGTCGCCGTCACGTTGACGCCGCCAACCAAATCAATCAGTTCCATGAACGTTTCGAACGTGATGATGACTTGACCGTCGACAGACGCTTCGGTCAATCCCTCTACCGCTCCAACGGTACAGTCAGCACCGCCATAGGCGAACGCATGGGTGATTTTATCGCCTTCTCGCTCTGGTTCACAAGGAATCGCCGTATACGTGTCACGTGGAATCGAGACGTTTTGGACAGTGCGGGAACGTGGCACGAATTCCATCAGCTGTAACGAGTCGGTCCGTGATCCTGATAACGATTCTCCGACCCGGGCATCGCTGCCCATGACTAAAAACGTGACCGGACGTGTCGCCATATAGCCGGCCCCAATCATCAAGAGCAACAGGACGAGAAGCAATTTCCCTTTCCATTTGCGACGGCGTGGTTTTTCCTTCGGAGCGGCCGTCTCCCGTTTGGCGTGCGTCCGTTCCGGCTCTCGTGTTTTCTGTCTAGGCTCACGTCGTTCATCTCGGCGCGGCTTCGACTTACGCTTCTTACCGAAGGGAAGACTTAGTTTCGGTTTTTTGACGTTGAGCGATTTCTTCTTGCGTTCCGACGGCGTTTCCTCCGAACGATTTAAAAACGGATGCTCGCCCTGCCCTGTATCTGTCGGTCGATTCGAATCATTGTTAAACTTGTCTTCTACTTGCCCTTGGTGCTGGGGCGTCTCGTGTCGAGCCTCTTCATCTAGTCGAGCTTGTTCGTCTAGCCGGGCTTGTTCGGTTAATCGTTCGCGTTCAAGCTCCCGTTTCCGTCGTTCGACACGTGATAAGTGTTGATCGTCATTCATATGCTGTACCTCTAGTATGGTTAGATTTTTCTACATTATCATCGACAAACGCTATTCTGACAACGGTTAGCGCAAAAATCCGTCTTAAGCATGAGACGGAATGGTTGTTTTGAATCGAAACCGGGAAAGGAATAATAATTGGTGTCTGCCCATCTGTGGATGGATAGATTGTTCGACGTCCTCTCGAAAGGAGGGAGAGCTAATGCGTATCGGGAAGTTACGGATGTTGCTGGAACAATACGGTGAAGCCACGCTTCGCGATGTAATTGTCGAGATGTATCGCAACATCCCAAAAACCGTGATTGAAGAGAAAGACATCGACTTTATGGTCAGCCAGTTCACGCGCTATAAAGAACAAAAGTCGTCAGACGAACGTCATTCGCTCTCACAGACCATCATCCTCGCTGAGCGCTTTGTCGAATTGACATATGACCATTTATATTTAGTGCCCAATCAAGTGATGAGCGAACGGGATCAAAAAAACTGGTACATTCACGCTAAAAAGATTATTCGCGACCTCGTCCATTACGCTGACGATGAGCCCGAGGCTCGGACGATGTATGAAGAAATGTTTTTGTTGCTGTCGTCTTCAGCGGGAGAAGAACCTCTATTCACGACAAGTGACCCGTTTCGACTATTAAAATTGTCTCAAACCACGATGTTATCCCAACTGATTCAATATTATCAACTCGACGCCCCCGCCCCTGCCGTTTGGATTGATCGGTCTTTGTATACCGCGCTCCACGTCCCAAAAGATGTCGATTCCACCCGGGTCGATTTGCTCTCGACCCTCCTCGAGCAATCGTATAGTATAGCTGAATGGAACTTGCTCCACGAACGCCTCACCACGTTGTGCGACCGTACGTTAGCGAAAGCCCAGACAGACGATAATGCGCTCGCCGATTATCAAGCTTTAAAAATGCTCGAGCTAGAATTGCTCGTCGAACGTGGCTTGTTATCTGAGGCCGAACAAAAATTGTTCGCCGAATATATCCCGTTCTTCTCGCATCGTTCTGAACCGTTCAAAGTGTATGTCAATATGCTTGAAAGTCATGGACATACGAATGAAACGAAACGATTGCGTCGTCTCGCCAAAGAAAAGCGCATCCAGTTGTAACCTCATGCTGCATACGAAAAAAAGGGAGTCAATCGACATCGTCGGTTGACTCCAATACATGATATGAACGAGGGGTGTTCATCTGAAAAGGAGGGGAAGTTGGTGCAGAACTTCCTTCCTACACGTTTAGTATAAATCAGATTTGAAACCGCTTCCGTTTTAGATATTGCATTTTTGTGAACGTTTTCACTTTATTCGATGGCATTAATGATTCCAAGACCGATGACGGACAGTAACACGATCAGCACAAAAATAAAGACCATCTCATTCGGGGAGCGAAACCCCTCATATAGTTCTACCGCCTCGTCGACGATGACATTCTCGTGGACCACAATCGGTTCTTCTGTATCCGCTTGAGCCACGAGCGGCGTCCCCGCCAACAGCACTACTATCAACCACAAGCCTGTCAAATATCGCATAGTCGTCTCCTCGGTTCGTTTCTTTACATCAATTATAGCATGTCGATTTCAAAGTCATGACACGGTTTTCTTCGTTTCCCCCCCAGTTAAATAATTCTCACACCCATTTCCGTTTAAAAGATCTAGTTTTGTTTTTTTCGATTCAGTTTGATACAAACCTATTTCTGAAGCCATTCTCCTGTTCTTTTTAAACGGGACTCTCAGGAAAATGCCTTAAATTCATCCCTATTTTAACCAAATAATGTTCATCATTTTAATACAAGCATTTTAAAGTGGTAACGCTTACAATTTAAGGGTGTTCCAATAACTGTAGAAAGTAGGTTGCTTTCATGAAGCACACCTTTATCGTCAAAGAAAGCCGACAACTCAAGCCCCATGAACGGTCCATGCTCCACTCTCTCTATCCAGCAGGTCAACTTCCACATCTTTTCTGTCTGTCTGCTGACTGCTACCACTATACCGGGTGGTTTCGTAACAAGCCAGTCGCCGCTGTCACAGTTGACTGCAAGGATTTCAAAACCTCGCATTTGATTCGCTTGAGCGACACCACTTGCAAAAATCGCATGATGTTAAGTGGTTTAATCGATCAGGTCTTGTTCCAACTTCGATTAGAGGTTCGTCATAACACAACGGTTTCGGTAACTCTCCCAACTGACGCACCAGGCAATTTGTTGAATGGTTTCAAGGACATTGGATTTCTTCCCCACCTCGAGGCGACGTCGTTTGAGTTCCCTTTCGTTCCGTACACAAAAACAACTTTTGACCAATGGCAATTTTGTATAGAGTATCCCGAGACGCATGGAGATTGGTTACGAAAACGAAATCAATATTTCTGGCTCTTGCCTGGAGCCGTCCCCCTTACGGCTCGGGCACTTGATATGCTCCATCGAAGGCAAACAATCTTTTATTCGTTAAAATGGAAAGGCACCGTGGTCGGTACGATGTACGGCGAGATTAAGCAAGGTCGATTGTACCTCCACGAGTTGCATATCGTTGGCCAAAAAGAATTTACTCAAGAAGGCATCTCATTTTTTCAGCAATCATACTATGATAAATTTAAAAAGACAGAATTGATGAGTGTCACTGCCACTTCGATGCAGACACACGTCCTGCACGCTTTATACGAGCAAGGCGCCCGTCCAACGCCATCATCCACTTATACATTATTGAAGTATTTGACTCCAGCGCGAACGGATTAATAAAAAAAACACGAAACGTCCGCGGTCCGTCAATCAGACTCGTTCGTTTCGTGTTTTTATTCGGCAGCGTTTGTCGAATCCATCGCGAGCGGTGGCATCTTTTCAAAGAGATTGGTCCGAAGACCCGTATCACGTCGGTCCAACGATTCAATCCGGTCGAACTGAATTTCACGATCCGTCACACTGAACCAGTACGTGATGTGGGGCTCGTCTGTAAACCGCAGGGCGTAGTTCGAACCGTTCAAGTGAAAGTCCACTTCTGTGGATAGAAGTTCAGATGGGCCAATTTTTTTATGGGTCGTCAAGCGTTCCAGAACGACTTGCTCTTCATTGATCCGATAGTCGACAAACGTCGCAAGTGAGAGTCCAAACACAAATGACACCAGCGCGAACGCGCTGACCAATCCAAGAGTGATCTTTCCGTTCATTTCGCCGTCCCTCCCTCTTTTAGTATATCGGATTCCGACAAAACGTTGTGAAGTGACAATTTGTTCAAGTTTCGTCAAACTAGAGCGAGAGGAGGGAACAACCATGCACATTGACCATACCGGAATCGCCGTCCGTGACTTAGACGAGGCGATCGCATTTTACACGACCGTTCTACAAGGAAAGTTGGTCGACCGTTATACGAACACAGCCATCGGCGTCGAGACGGAGATTGCCGTCATCCACGTGGGTGACGACGTAATTGAACTATTATTGCCGACGAGTCCGACCAGCCCAATCGCTCGCTTCATGAAAGCGCGTGGTAAAGGTGTTCACCATATCGCCTATCGCGTCGAGGATTTGGACGAGTCAATCGAGTCACTTAAACGTGACGGTGTAACTTTTTTAGAGGACACGTTGCGGACGACGGCCAAAGGCCGGCGCCTCATCTATATGGACCCCCGTCATTCCGGAGGCGTCATCGTCGAACTATGTGATTATCCAACAATAAAGCAGTGAGGGCTCCCCTCACTGCTTTTGTAATGCCTGTTCGATGATATCCCGGTTCTTCGTTTTCAATCGTTCGTTATGGGATGATACCATTGCGGTTTTCGTCGCGTCCGGATCGATGAACGTTTTCGCTCGGTTGACAGCGTTGGCCGCATCTTGGAAAGCACCCGCAATCAGATGGACTTTCCCTTCATGCGTCAAAATGTCGCCCGCTGCGTATAGACCTGGCACCGACGACTCACTGCTCGCATTGCCTTTCACGTAAAAATCGTTCACCATCTCGACTTGAAGCTCACATTCCCCGAGAAGCGCTGTATCCTGCTCATACCCATGATTGATGACGACCTCGTCCACTTCCACAACCTCGCGGGCGCCTGTTCCGCAATCGACGAGAGCGACGGCATGAATCGTCGTCCCGTCCCGGGAAATCAAATCCTCGATTTGCGTATGCAATCGACAGTCGACACGTCCACAGAGGAGCTTATCGACTTGCGACTCATGTCCTTTAAGCGCCTCTTTTCGATACGTCAAAATGACACGCTCGGCAATCGGTTCAAGCTCGTTGGCCCAATCAATCGCACTGTTGCCGCCACCCGAAATCAACACCGTCTTCCCTTTGAACGCCATGAGCGATTTGACCGTATAGTGTAAGTTGGAGACCTCGAAGCGCTCCGCTCCGCTAATATCAATTTTCTGCGGTTGCAGGATACCACTTCCTGTCGCGACAATGACCGTTTTCGATCGATGTTGCCCGTGCGTCGTATCCAATACGAAATGGCCATCGTGATCTTTCGTCATCGCTTCGACCTTTTCTCCGAGCACGACGGTCGGGTCGAACGTCAAGCCTTGTTCTACCAGTTGTTCGATGAGTCGAGCCCCGGTCATCGGCGTGACACCCCCGACGTCCCAAATCATCTTCTCTGGATAGACATGGATTTTCCCGCCGAGATGCGGTTGAAACTCAATCAATTTCGTTTTCATCCCCCGCAATCCGCTGTAAAACGTCGCATATAGCCCGGCCGGTCCGCCTCCAATAATCGTTACATCATATAGGTCCTGTTCGCTCATCGTCCTCACCCTTCCTCAAAACTCCTGCGCCATTGATTCTCATTCTCATTCACTATACCGCGAATTAGACCGCTCGACAATCTATTTTGACATCAAACAAACATTGACACGATGTGTCGCACTTGCTATAGTAAACTCGATATTGAGAATCATTATCACGGGCGTCATTTACGGAAAGGGGAATCCATCATGTCACGGATACATACGACGGATATCAAGGTCGGATATGGGGACAAGACGATTGTAAAACAATTGAGCTTGTCGATTCCCGACCATAAAATCACGACGATTATCGGACCGAACGGTTGTGGAAAATCGACGCTCTTAAAAGCGATGACACGGATTCTTTCTCCATCTGCTGGCGCTGTGCATTTAGACGGGGCCGACATCGCGAAATGTAATACGAAAGAGATTGCCCGTAAAATGGCCATCTTGCCGCAAACGCCGGAAGGTGCCGGCGGCTTGACCGTCGGCGAACTCGTCTCCTACGGTCGATTCCCTTATCAGTCCGGATTTGGACGCCTCTCGAAACATGACCATGAAGTCATCGATTGGGCACTCGATGTGACCGGGACGCTCGCTTATAAAGACCGCAGCGTCGACGCCCTGTCTGGGGGACAACGTCAACGCGTGTGGATTGCGATGGCACTCGCCCAAGAGACCGATTTAATCTTCTTGGATGAACCGACGACTTACCTTGATTTGGCCCATCAGCTCGAAGTGCTCGAACTGCTCGAAACGCTCAATCGAGAGCAAGGGCGGACCATCGTCATGGTGCTCCACGATTTGAACCAGGCCGCTCGCTTTGCCGATCATATCGTTGCGATGAAAGACGGCGAGGTGCTCGCGACCGGTTCGGCTGAGGAAGTCATTTGTCCGCTCGTGCTCAGACAAGTGTTCCATATCGATGCCATCATCGGGCGTGACCCCCGGACCGAAAAACCGATGTGTCTCACTTACCATTTGATTAAAGATGAGCTAAAAGAAGCGCCCCCTGCCCAGCAGGCCGCCGCAACTTTGCTTGCCAATGCCCGTTAGGCTTTCTTGACGTCCCGCACATCGCGAGACGTTTTTTCGTCTCCTGCACGTTAGTGAGGAGGAAGACACGGGTAATACATCGAAGGTATTGAAAAAGGAGGCACGTTATGGATTGGCTCGATGGATTATTTGTTCTCACCTCGGTCGCTTGGCTATATGAAATTTGGCGATACCGAAACCGGTCCGAACCGACCGATGGTGCCAGTGAGCACGCCAGTTTTTATATCGTCTCATTGATGATGGTTACCGTATTCGCTATCTCGATCGGACTTTCTGTTTGGACCGATACACGTCAGGCCACACTGCAACGCCTGCTCGGCCTGAGCGGGTTCATCGCCGGTGTCTCACTTCGCTATTGGGGCATCCGACAATTGCGCCATCAGTTCACCCGCCACGTCGTCGTCCGGCCCGCGGATGAGCTCGTCAGTTCGGGACCGTATCGTTATTTACGCCACCCCCTCTACACAGGGCTCTTATTTATCACGTTCGGATTTTCACTCTTTTTCGCACCTTGGACGATTGCTCTCGTCGGTACATGTTTGATGAGTCTCGCTCTCTTATGGCGCATCCATATCGAGGAGAAGATGTTGACGTCTCACTTCGGTGTGACGTATCAGACGTGGGCCAAGTCACGTAAACGCTTGATCCCGTTCATTTATTAAGCAAAAAACATGCACGCTCGTCTTCATTGACGGGCGTGCATGTTTGGTTAAACGGAGAAACGTCCAAGTAGACGGACGATGATGAATCCAGCGAAGAACGAGAAGATACTGAGTATCCACATGATTGTCGTGTCCGGCAGACCTGGGAACACGACCGCAAGCGAGCCGATGACCAACCCGATGATGACCGAAAACGTCATGCCCGGAAAATGACCGAGCAAATAGCGAATCACTTTACTGCTGACGATAAAACCGACGGCCACTCCAAGACCGACGATGCCGATAATGAGCAAGTTCAAGTTCGACAACGCGCTGATGACGGTCGGATACACCCCGATCAAAAGCAATACGAATGAGCCACTGATTCCCGGCAACAACATCGCCATACTGCCGAGCCATCCTGAGAAGAACAAGAGAATCGTCGTCCCTGTCGAGAGTTCCGTGATGATCGCCGTATCTGCTGGTTTGATGATTGCCATGCTGGCCACAAGAATCGCTCCGATGACCATCGCGACGATATGCACCGGTCGCATGACGGCTCTCGTTCGAAATTCAAAGAAGAGCATCGGGATAATCCCGAGAATCAATCCGATGAAAAAGAACTGGGTCGGTTCATAATATTCGAGCAAGAGGAACTCAATCACGCGGCTGAGTCCTAAAATCGCCCCTGCCATTCCAATCCCGAGCGGAATCAAGAACAACAAGTGCTGTTTCCAATGCCGACTGAAGATACCACTGATTGCTTCAATCAAACGGTCATAAATTCCTAAAATGACTGCAATCGTCCCGCCGCTGACGCCAGGAATCAAATCACTCGTTCCCATCGCGATGCCGCGCAACATATTCTTCCACTCCATACACAATCTCCTTTTTCTCTCTCAATGTGATCAAGCCTATAGTATAGCCGAGTCCCGATCGGTTTGCATCGGTTTCGTGACGTGTTCAGGCGTTCTCGCTTACCGTAAACGTCATATAATCGAACCGTCCCCCGGATATCTCAATCTCTTTCTCTTTCATAAAGCCGAGACGTTCATACAATCGACCTGCTGCCGGGTTCGTCTGATCGACGTTGAGCGTGACGCGAGGAATGTTCATGGCACGCGCATGAGCAATCGCCTGTTGAATCAAGCCCGTCCCAATCCCGCGTCCGCCGAACGTCGCGTCGACGGCGACCGAGTCGATATACAGGACGTCGCCTTCCGTTTCGACATCCAACTCGTCGGGCTGACCGTTTGTCCGGAGCCAAGCTTTAATCGGTTCGTCGAGCATTGCCGCCTGCTCGCCGTGATACGCAATCAGGATGCCTGCAATCGTCGCATCGGATTCGGCCACCCATATGTTCTCGTAGCTCAAGCGGTTGCCAGGCTGACCAATCCACATCGCGAGTCGATCGAGCACGTGCTCTTGATCGGATGTGCCGGTCAATGAATAGGCGATTTCATGAATCGCCGTATAGACGAGCGGTGCAATCTGCAACTGATCGTCCGGTGTCGCTTTTCGAATATTCATCATTATCGCCTCCACTCAACAGTCTAGCATAAAGCTGTCCACAAAGGGTTTGTCAGTTCGTGAAGTGTGGGATGATAGAAACAAAAGGGAGGAATGCATGATGAAAGCAATTTTGACTGGTATGAACGGGACCGTCGCCCCCGTCGTCGCCGAGACGTTAACGCGGCATGGCATCGAGC
Organism: Exiguobacterium sp. s194; assembly: GCF_018618275.1. Classification (NCBI taxonomy): domain Bacteria; kingdom Bacillati; phylum Bacillota; class Bacilli; order Caryophanales; genus Exiguobacterium; species Exiguobacterium sp. s194. The sequence goes on from NZ_JACSLT010000007.1 coordinate 121,080, forward strand.
CCGTGGCCTGGGACCGAACGAAAGTATCGACCACAGATGAGGCCGAGATGCGACGTTTCATCGAATCGGTGCGTCCGAACTACTTTCTTCATATCGGGATGGGTGCCGTCGAATGGGCCGACACGCTAGCTCGGCTATGCGGAGAATATAAGATTCCATTTCTCTTCACGAGCACCGTCTCGGTGTTCTCTGACAACGTGACAGGGCCAATCACACCGGACATGCCTCCTGACGCGACCGATGAATACGGGGCTTATAAGCGGGCCTGCGAAGAGACGATTGCCCGGACCAATCCTGGTGCCCAAATCGTACGGCTCGGTTGGCAAATCGGGCATCGTGCCGGTTCGAATAACATGATGGATTATTTCGAGAACGAGATGAAACGACATGGCGTCATCGTCGCGAGTGCCCACTGGTATCCGTCTTGTTCGTTTTTGGAAGACACGGCCGATGCCTTGTTCGAGATTTTGACGAAGCGCGGGCCCGGCCTGTACCAATTGAACGGTAATTCGAGTCACTCTCTGTATGACATCGCGATGGCGCTCAAAGAGTCACATGATACGTCGTGGCAAATCGAACAGACTGATGAACCGAAACGTGATAATCGAATGGTCGATACGAATATCACGATTCAACCGATTACAAAACGGTTAGCGTTACACACGAAATGAGTCGCCCGCGGGCGACTCATTTATTTGTTCTTTCGAATTTGATTCAGCACGAAACGGCTCTTCGGTAAACTCGGCAAATCGACAAAGCTATAACTGAGGTCTTGCGGCGGCACCTCGTAACGGTAACGTGTTAGGAACACGTCGATCGTCTCACGCATGATTGCAATCGTCACGTGCTCCCCCGCACAGCGGTGTCCGAAATCGACATCCCCGCCACCTTGCGGAATGAACGTGAACGGACTTTCCATCCAGTCTTTGAACCGATCGGGGTTGAATGTATCCGGTTCCGCCCACAAGGAAGGATCATGATTCGTCCCATATAAGTCGAGCAAGACGAGCGTCCCTTCTTCGAACGTAAATCCGTTCCACTCGAAATCTTGCTTGACCCTCGCAGCGGTCACGGGGAAAAATGGATAAAAGCGTCTCACTTCTTGGACGAACCATGTCGGTTCGGTCTCACAACGAACCAATCGATCCCGCGCTTCTGGAAATTGGTGGAGCGCCAATACAGTGAACAACACATAAATCGAGACGGCAACGGTCGGGCGCAATATATTGATCACTTCGACAGCAACGACGTCGGCCGGAAGCAGATGACCCGCTTCATCCCGATGCCAAGAAAATTCATATAACGCTGTTTGTTCGTTTGGGAGAAGCCGGTTCTTCCGCACTTCTTCGACCATGCCACGCACCCACGCCTCGGCCGAGGAGCGGGCCGCTCGCCCACGAACATGTTTTGGTCCGAGCGCAGTCCCAGATTCAAATAGCAATCGCATCTCGTCCGTCCGGCGAGCTACTTCGCTTTCACGGAGCGGGACCCCCGCCCATTCACAGACGGCCCGCATGAGAACTTCTTGCGCCGTGTCATAGAGCACCGTCTCGTCAGCCGACGCGTCGAGCGCCCGTTCCCACTCCCGGCTGACGAGCTTCGTTAACCGCTTGATATTTTGGGGGAACATGAGCGCCATGAACATCTGTTTGCGATGTGTATGGGCCGAGCCGTCTAACGTCTGCACCCCGTCCTCACCGAATAGTGTTTTCAGCAACCGTTTCGGTGCCGCATCTTTGCGCACGAACTTGTCCGCGTCATAAAACAAGGCTGCCGCCTCGCCGCCTCCGAGACAGATGACTCGTTCGCCGAGCAAGCGTGTTTCAAACAGATTGGACTGGAAGCTCTTCCGGCGGTTCGGGACGTATAAATATCCTTCCCGTAGGAACGCCAGGCTATGATCGAGCCCTTCTTCTTTTGGAATCAGTCGTGTCATCATGATCATCCTCTCCAGTTTTGCTATAAAGGATGTTCCCCTGTTGCTAGCGAACAAACCTATAGGGAAAGGAGGAAATGAAATGCTATCTTTCATCTTGACGTTCCGGCGCATGTTCCGCGGGATTTGGCGTGGCTTGAAGGATGCGGAGTTTCAAGTCTTGTTCAGTCTCGCCTTCCTGACCATCCTCTCCGGGACACTGTTCTACTCACGCTTCGAAGACATGCGTTGGCTCGATGCCCTGTATTTCAGTGTCGTCACACTCACGACAATCGGCTATGGGGATTTTGTCCCGACGACCGATATCGGCAAAGTGTTCACGATCGGCTATGTCATCACGGGTGTCGGTATCATGGTCGGTTTCATCACGAAAGTGTTCGACCATCTTCAACAAGCACGGCTCGAAGAGGTTCGCAAACGAAATACGCCACCGTCCCCGTGAGGATGGTGGCGTATTGGTTTAAGAGGCTTTTCGATTTCGATTTTCGAGTTCGAGCTGTTGATTGAATCGCTTCGTCTCAGCAATGACGACACCCGACAAGAACAGTAAGCCAATCAAGTTCGGGATGGCCATCAAGCCGTTGAACACGTCCGAGAGCGCCCAAACCAAGTTGAGGTTCGTCGTCATCGCACCGAGACCGGCAACGAGAACGAACGCAATCCGATAAGGAAGAATCGATTTTTGACCGAACAAGTAATGAATCGACCGTTCCCCGTAGTATGACCACCCGAGCACCGTCGAATAGGCGAACATGACGAGTCCAATCGTCACGATATAACCGCCGGCCGGTCCAAGGAATTGCTCGAACGTCGCCGTCGTCAATTCGACCCCCTCGAGGCCCGAACCGATTTGACCGCCCATGACGAGCGTGATTCCCGTGACAGAACAGACGATGAGCGTATCGAGAAACACTTGCGTCATCGAGACGAGCGCCTGACGTCCCGGCATATCCGTTTTAGCAGCCGCTGCGGCAATCGGCGCCGAACCGAGACCTGCCTCGTTCGAGAAGACGCCGCGCGCCACACCGTAACGAATGGCGGCCCCGATGGCTCCGCCACCAATTGCTTCGGCACTGAACGTGCTGCTGAAGATGAGGGCGATGGCATCCGGAATGAGCGTATAGTTCATCACCATAATCAACAATCCGCTGCCGAGATAAAAGACGATCATGACTGGTACGAAGTAACTGACGACGCGACCGATTGATTTGACACCGCCCAAGATGACCGCGCCTGTGAAAATCATAATCAAGATACCAGAGACATACAACGGCACGTCAAAGGTCGTCTTGAGCGCCATCGCGACCGAGTTCGTCTGCACCCCGTTCCCAATCCCAAATGCCGCGAGCGAGGCGAATCCTGCGAATGCGACGGCGAGCCAACGTTGCTTCAAGCCACGTTCTAAGTAATACATCGGCCCCCCGGCCATTTGTCCGCGTTCATCGGTCACCCGATATTTAACGGCGAGCACGGCTTCGGCGTATTTCGTCGCCATACCGAAAAATCCGGATACCCACATCCAGACGATCGCCCCCGGTCCACCGAGCACGACCGCGGTCGCAACCCCGACGATATTCCCCGTACCGACGGTTGCTGCGAGCGCCGTCATGAGCGCTTGGAAGTGACTGATATCCCCTTTCGATGTTTTGTCTTGATTTTTAGAAAACGCGAGCTTCAATGCGTACGGCAACTTCGTGACTTGAAGTCCCCCGAGCCGTACCGTCAAGTAGATGCCTGTCCCCACAAGCAAAATCAATAACGGTGGTCCCCACACAAAGTTCGAAATCGTACCGATGAGTTCACTGAACGATTGACTCATATTGAATTCCCCTTCCCCTTATGTAATCGTACACCTCTATTTTTTCAGAATACTTAGAAGATTGTCAAAAGTATTGTAATAAAACAACAATTTGATTTTTAAGCTGTATCTAAAACAGCGAGCCGCCGGTTAGACGTCTCGCTGAGAAGGGGGTTTTTCACGTTGTAAAGGGGCGCGCCAATCAAATTCATCCGGCACGTAGTCGAGTCCGCCTGAATGAAACGGTTGGCATCGCATTAAGCGGCGAGTCGTCAAATACCCACCTTTAAGGGCACCATGCTTTTCAATCGCCTCGATTCCATAGTGCGAACACGTCGGATAAAAACGGCAAGTCGGCGGTTTCAACGGCGAGATGAACCGTTGATACCCTTGAATCCCCCGCACTAACACTCGTTTCACTCTCATCGCCTCCAGTTTGATTACTGCCATAATAGCTTGCCCGGGCCAGCTTGTCATCTATGGCGCATGCGACAATCAAATGACAAATCGCTCATCTTTTTTTCCTTTGTTTTACAATTTGAGCACGATGGGCGCTATTTGTTGCGTCATTTGTTATGATAAGCAACATGTATACGACCGAATCTATATGAAGAGGTGACGAGAATGAATATTTTAATGGTAGGTGCAGGATCGATGAGTGAGTCACTCGTACGCGGATGGCTTGCCTCAGGTGTGTTGCCTGAACAAATCACGATGACGAACCGGAGTGACCGGACCCGTTTGACAGCGTTACAGGCCGAGCTCGGCGTGCAAATCGTCGACGAAGAGGATGTCAACGCGTATGACATCGTCGTCCTCGCGATGCAACCGGACGGAGTCATTCCTTACGTGCAATCTAAAACGTGGAGCACACCGCTCCTCGTCTCCGTAGCAGCTCATATCGAACCGAGCGAGATTGAAGAGGCGTCAGGTCTCCCTGCCGTCTGCGCGATGCCGAATACCCCAGTCGCTTATCGGAGCGGGATGACCGGACTCTGGTTCGGCCCAGAGACCGATGATACGGTCCGTGAGACCGCGACGGCGCTGTTTGAACGCGTCGGACGGACGGCCGTGACGGATGCGAAGACGATGTCCGCCTTCATGGCTGCCGCCGGATGCAGCCCCGCTTTCTTTTATGAAATCGTCGGTTCGATGACGCCCGTCTTGACCGATGCCGGTTTCGATGAAGCGACGGCGCGCCAAATCGTCGCCCAGGCGATGAAAGGATCGGCTGAACTGTTGCTTCACGAGACACGGCCGACGAACGACTTGATTGCGGACGTGGCCGCGCCAGACGGTCCGACCGACCGCGGTGTCGGTGTGCTCCGCTCGCGCGATTTAGCAGACGTCATGGCTTCTGCCCTTCGCGAAAGTGCGAGAGAAGAAGTCGAACAACCGAAGAATTGAAAAAATCCGAGAAACGCATCGCGTCTCTCGGATTTTTTTATTGGACGATATGTAAAATCGAGACGATGACCGCGACCATCAAGATTCCCGGCAATAAGTTCGCGACACGAATCCGCGTGATGCCGACCAAGTTCAACCCAATCGCGACAATCATGACACCACCGGTCGCCGTCATCTCTAAAATAAAGTCATCCATGAGCGACTCCGGGATGAACTTCATGATTTGAATGGCGAGCAAGGCGATTGCCCCTTGGTATAAGAGAACCGGGACAGCCGAGAACATGACCCCGATGCCGAGCGTCGAGCTGAGGACGAGTGCCGTGAAACCGTCAATCAATCCTTTCGTATAGAGGACGTCATGATCCCCGCGTAATCCGCTGTCGAGCGCGCCGATGACGGCCATCGCCCCAATGACGAAGATGAGCGTCGCCGTGATGAAGCCCTCGGCGATACTTGACTTGCTCTTGCCCCCGAGGCGGCGTTCCAATTGATAGCCGACCTCGTTCAACTTCTCATCGAGCTTCCACCATTCGCCGAGTGCGGCCCCGATGACGAGACTGCCGATGACGATTAAAAAGTTCTCACTTTTCATCCCCATTTGAACGCCAAGCAAGACGACGGCGAGACCGATGGCTGCGGTGACCGTCTCTTTCATTCGTTCGGGGATGCGGTGAAACAAGAGTCCAAGTAATGTGCCAATCACGATCAACGCCGCGTTGACGATTGTTCCGGTTAAGACCATCGTATAATTCCCCGTTTCTGTATGTATTGAGAGGAATATACCAACTGTTTATGTAGGCTGTCAATTGAAAGAAAAACAAAAAAAAAGCCACTTCTCGCAAGAAGTGGCGTCGCGGAAACCCACGTTCCTATGGGTTTCGCATCGGGTTTGGCACCCAAGTGATTCTGACTGGGCTCGAACCAGCGACCTCTACCCTGTCAAGGTAGCGCTCTCCCAGCTGAGCTACAGAATCAGGTCGTGTCCTCTCTTAAGGACACTATTAATATATCAAGAAACTAATGCCTTGGCAACTGTTTTTTAAAACTTTTTTTTACTTTTTTTAACGCGTCATTTCTTCCCGTTTCATATGGCGGCACAACCGTTCTAAATCACCGGCATATACCGAGACGAGCATGCCTTGATATTCGGTATCCCGATCCCAATGCAGTCCGTTCGCTTTCGCGACCCGTTGCGATGGGACGTTATCCGGATGAATCAAGGAAATGATCTCTTTCTCACCTTCTTCGAACGCATGACGCATGAGACGAGCCGCTGCCTCGCGTCCGTAGCCCATATGCCAATGCTTCGGCGCCAACCAATATCCGACTTCAAGTTCAATCGTGCCGTCGAGTTCATGGAGCAACGTGCCGGCATGACCGATTGGCTCGTCATTTTCATGCGACATCAATTTGAGCAACCCGGTTTGACGACCCGTCTGATAGCGGGCCAACTGGCGCTCGAACCATTCGATCGTCTGTTCATCCGTATATGGCTTTCCATCCGGGCTAATGAAACGCATCACGCGCGGATCTTGGAGTAGCGATTTCACGAAATAAAAATCAGCAATCGTGTAAGGTTCGAGTCGTAGACGCTCGGATTGCAGTTTGATATGACTCATCGTCCCCGCCCCTTTCGTTCACAGTCTGAACTATTCAATTCCCGTTTTTATTCGAAGCTAATCCTGATCACGCGACAACTTTTAATCCGATGACACTCCCGATAATAAGCAATAAGAAGAAGATACGCCACCGGTCCCGCGATTCGTTCAAATACAGCATGCCGAGCACGACGCCGCCGGCCGCCCCAATCCCGACCCAAATCGAATATGCCAGCCCGAGCGGGAGCGTCTCGAGAGAGCGCGACAACAAATAAAAACTTAAGGCAAACGTTCCGACGGACAAGATCGACCATTTAACAATCTGATAGCCTTTCGATTTTCCCATCCAAAAGACCGCCATCATCTCGGCAAGACCCGCGCCAATCAAAAATACCCAACTCATGCCGATTCTCCTCCTGTCACTTGTTTCAGTCCAATCACACCGATGAGGAGCGTCGCGATAAAGACGAGCTTCATGCCGGTCAGCGCCTCATCGAACAAGACTGCACCGACGATGACCGTTCCGACGGCCCCGATGCCGGTGAACACTGCATAACCGGTCCCGGCCGGTAACGTCCGGAACGACATCGCCAACAACCCAAAGCTCACAACTAATAAGAGAACGGTCACCACGCTCGGACCGAGCACCGTGAAGCCGTTCGACAGTTTCATCGTCGTGGCCCAGACGATTTCAAGCAGGCCGGCTAGAATGAGCCAAACCCAGGCCATTTGATCTTGTTTCATGTCCATCCGACTCCTTTCTTATAGATGGTGAATGCGGCCTGTTGCCGCTTGACGCGATTCGTCTCGAGCGTGAAGAGTGAGATGAGCGCGCCGTCGAGAAAACAATAGTAGGCATCGTAAACGTCCTCGAGCGACTGTTCGGGTAACGCCCCTTGCTCCATCGCCAATCGAAACTGTTCTTTCTCAAACGCTTGCAAGTCCGTCTCGACCGACCCGAGCGTCGTCTCGATGAACAATCGCAATTCAGGCGGCGGGACGAGCAACATCCGCTTCGTCAGCATCCATGTCTCCTCTTCTTCAAAGAAGCGAATCAACGTCTCGACGATGGCCTCGATCCGTTCGAGCGGTGCCGCGCCCTCAGTGGCGTCCCGCGCTTCTCGCCAGACGCGATCGTAACGATCTGCCATGTCCTCGACGACTTGTTTGAACAATTGCTCTTTTCCTTCGATATGGGCGTATAGCGACGCTTTCTTAATGCCAACATCCTCGGCGAGTGCCGCTAATGATAGTCCTTCATACCCTTCAAGCGCAAAGCGCCGCCGTGCCGCCAGCTCGATTCGTTGTTTCGTATTCATCCGTCATCGACCCCTTTCTTCATTATCACTTTACCTAACGAACGGTAGGTAGTCAAGTGTCGCGATTGCATTTCTCGTCCACACCCGGCAAACTAAAACCAGTTGACTGCGAAAGGAGCGCTTTATATGCTCGACCAATTCAGCTTCACCTTACCGACCGAGGCCATACGTGGCCGGAAGCGGATTGTCCGTGTCTATCGTCCCGACTTCGTGTCGGCTGACGAACGAATCCCGGTCCTCTATATGCACGACGGTCAAAACGTGTTCGACGGCAAGACCGCCACGATCGGCGAAGGTTGGTCAATCGACCGCCACATCGAGGACTTGCAATTGCCGCTCATGGTCGTCGCCATCGCGAGTGCCCCGGACTGGCTCGACCGCTACGATGAGTATTCGTTTTATGAGGATGAGATGCTATATCGCCGAATCGGGCCGGAACTCGCCAAGACACGGCCCACGCTCGGCGGGAGAGGTCGGGCTTACGCCGACTGGCTCATGAAAGAGTTGAAGCCGTGGATTGATGAACGCTACGCGACCGACCCGGACAACGTCGGCGTGATGGGCAGCTCGATGGGCGGGGTCATCTCGCTCTATATGATGACGGCCTATCCGTCCATCCGGCGCGTCGGCTCGCTCTCGACAGCCGCTTGGGCCAATCTCGACTCCCTCATTCGGGATGTGAAGCAGGCCGATGTGACGGCGCGTCTCTATATGGACATCGGGACGAACGAGACGAGCGGACCGATCACGCCCGAGGATTACCTCTATACGAACGCGAAACTCGTCGAGACGGTCGCGCGAACAGGGATCGCCTTCCGCTATGAAGTCGAGCCCGGTGCCGTCCATAATGAAATCGCGTGGCGGCGTCGGCTACCGAACGCCCTCGCCTTCCTCTATGAATTGACATAAAAAAGAGACGAATTCCACGAAGGGATTCGTCTCTTGCTTGATTAAATGACCCAGTTGCCGTCACGCATGATGGCTTCGCGTGAACCGTCTTCGAGTTCGCCGTCGATGTTCATCTCGGCCGAGCCGATCATGAAGTCGACGTGTGTCATCGAGTCGTTCGCACCGTTCTCGGCGAGCTCTTCAGCTGACATTTGCGGTCCGCCTTCGAGACATGTCGAGTAGGCGCGTCCGAGCGCCAAGTGGCATGATGCGTTCTCGTCGAACAACGTGTTATAGAAAAGGAGACCCGAGTTCGAGATTGGTGAGTCGTCCGGCACGAGCGCAACTTCTCCGATACGACGCGCCCCTTCATCGAGGTTCAACAACTCATCGAGTGCCTGTTGGCCTTGTTTCGCTTCCGCCTTCACGACTTTCCCGCCTTCGAACCAAAGCGTGAACCCATCAATCAAGTTGCCGCTGTAGCTGAGCGGTTTCGTGCTCGAGACGTGTCCTTCGACCGAATCTTTATCAGCGAGCGTGAACACTTCTTCGGTCGGCATGTTGGCGATGAAATCGACGCCGTCGATGTTCGGACCGCCGCCGCCAAGGAAGACGTGCTTTTTCGGCAAGCCGATCGTCAATTCCGTGCCCGGTGCCTTGTAGTGGAGCTTCGCATACTTCTTATTCGTGAGTAATGTCGCTCGTTCACGGAGCGATGCGTCATGCGTATCCCACGCCGCAACGACATCCGGTTGGTCCATTCGCGTCGCTTCGAAAATCGCTTTCCAAAGGGCCGGTACAGCGTCTTCACGGTCTGGGAAGACTTTCTTCGCCCACGCTTCCGAAGCGCCAGCGACGATTGACCAGCTGACGTTGTCGCTCATGACGTATTTACGCCATTTGGCAAGTGCCACGCCGGCAGCACGATTCGAGTCCGCGATGCGTGATGACTCAACGCCGTTCAGTGCGTCCGGGTCGTCGCTGACGATTGATAGGAAGGCTGTCTTCTCTTCGGCCAATTGTTCAAAGCGTGCCTTGAGCCATTCCGGGTATTCTTTGAAGGCATCCGCCGGGGCGTTGAAGTAACGGACTTTCGTCGTCTCTTCGTCGCTCCAGTTGACATACACTTGTTTCGCGCCAGCCGCGTAAGCTGCTTTCACGATTTGACGGACGAGCGGTGCTTGGCTAATATCAGCTCGGACTTCGAGCTGTTGGCCCGGCTGAATGTTGACGCCTTTTTTGACGGCAAGCTCAGCGTAGCGGGCAAATTCTGCCTCGGTCGGCATGGTTACAGTAGACATATGTACAGTTCCTCCTTTTTCACTTATTTCTATTTTCTTAAATTTTCGGAAAAGTTGCAACCAAATCGCAAAAACGGGCATATTAGTAGATGAAGACAGAAGGAGGAATATACATGTCAGATTGGAAAACGACGTACACACACTTTTTAACAAGCGCGACCGAGGACTATACCAACAAAGAAAAATTGGGTGACCTCTTGGTCCAAGGTGAACTCGCTCTCGCTAAAGTGACAGTCGATGTCGCGTCAAGCGAGATTAGCAATATCGAACGGGAAGAAGAACTGACGCTCTACTTCCAAATGAAACAATTGCTCAATATGTTGCGCGCCCTCTATAACGACCAGTTCGAGATGCAGCCAGACAAACAGCATGCCCTCGTCGCCGCCGTCCTCTACTTCGTATCCCCATTCGATGCGATTCCGGATGACGCTCCGCTCGGCTTATTCGATGACGCTCAAGTCATCGATTACGTTCATGAACAGCTCGCAAGTGATATCGACCGCTTCCATAATGAATTGTAATCATTCGACGCTTGAAATTCCGACATCGTCGGAGTACGCTTGAATGAGTTTATTTCAAAGGGGGCGTATGGCGCCTAGCCATTATCTATGTACGCAAAAACTAGAAAACGGATCGCCGTCGAGACGACCTTGTTCATCATCGCCGGAACGATTCTACAATCGATTTTTGTCGGTCTATTGCTCAAACCAAACGAAATCGGGTCCGGGGGTATCGTCGGGATCACGTTGATCGTCAATGAACTGTTCAACACGCCGATTGGATTCACGCAACTCGTCTTGAATATCCCGCTCTTCATCGTCGGGATTAAATATCTGGGGAAACGGTTCATTCTCATGACCGGCCTCGTCGTCGTCTTATCATCCATCTTGATTGACACGTTGCCCGTGCTCATCCCGCCGACACCGCTCGATGACCCGCTCGTCGCCTCGGTGTTCAGTGGGATCGTTTCCGGCCTCGGGCTCGCCCTGCTGTTGTTCGCAGGCGCTTCGACCGGAGGACTCGACATTCTCGGGAAAGTCATTTATACGAACAACCGGAACTTATCACTCCCGAAAATCTTTTTGACACAAGATATCATCGTCTATATCCTCGTGTTCATCACGTTCGACATTAAAGCGGTCATGTATGCGCTCGTTCTCAGTTTCGTCCGGTCGCGGACGTTGTTGACGATTCACCGGTTCTTCTCGGCGCAGAAGCAGTGTTTCATCATCTGTAAGAAAGCCGATGAAATCAACCTTGTCATCAAGCAGAACTTGAAACGCGGCGTCACGATTATGGACGCGACCGGCGGTTACTCGAACGACTCGAAGAAGATGTTGTATGTCGTCGTCCAGAACAACGAAATTCCAAAACTGCGTCAAATCGTCTCCGAGATTGATTCAGAAGCGTTCGTCACCGTCTCCGAAATCGATTCGGTCGTCGGTAACTTCAAAGAACATTCGTATACACTTTAATCGACAGCGAGTTGCTGTCGATTTTTTTGTGTAACAAACGCATGAACAATCCGATAATAATGGTGAGCCTCTTAGACATATACAGAAGGAGGTGCATGAGTTGACCAACCACTCGTTGCGCCAAACAGTCCCCGCTTTGCTCGTCGGGACCTTTTTTCTCGGACTTTTATTGATTCTGTTCACCCCTTACGCCTTGAGAGAGACGAGTTTGTTCGTCTATTTCACGGCGGTCACTCTCATCGCGACCGTCTTCAGCGCGACGGCCGTGTTTCAAAATCGTGGGATGCGACGCTACATACATTTACTGATTAGCGCCGGCAATGTCTGCTTCATCGCTTATTTGGTCGGACACCATTTTGGCGCATCGACAGCAATCAACCATATGCCGTTCATTCAGAACTTTTTTTATTTGATTATGTCGCTGATTGTCATCACGCAATCGATTGAAATTCGGACATTGAAACTGCGAACATTCGACATTTTCGCCTTGTTCAGCTTCGTGTTGATCGGGGCGTTGCATCTGTTCATTTATTCGAACGACGGTGGGCGTTATGCGGCTCACTTGAACGGGTTTGAAGAACAGATGGTGTTGATTAGTCTCTACATGATGCTCGGCTTCCTGTACTTGAATCGCATCACCTCGGTCGGCCAAACGTTCCGTGTGCTCTTGTTGATCGGCATTCTCGGCTTCACGACCGCCTCGATTTTGAACCAATTGCTCATCTTCAACGGCATCGGCCATGAGTTGGTGCACCTGCTTCAAGTGAGTAGCATCTTTATCATTTCAATCAGCTACGTGTTCGATGAATCGAGAGAAGATGCCCTCGTCTATGACTCCGTGTTCGACTACGTCGTCTATAGCGCGATCGTCATGCTATTCATGCTCGCCTCGGATCGGCTGCTCGGCACATCTGTGCTCGACTCGATGACGGCGAACGCCGTCTTGTTGCTGCTCATCCGTCAGTTCGTCGTCGCCAAACAAAACGCATTGATCAGTCACCGTTTACATACCGTCAATACCGACCTCGAAGTCGCGGTGACGACGAAGGCGCATGAACTCGAGGTCCGCGAACAACAGTATCGCTCGCTATTCGCCTATCATGCCGAACCGATTTTCTTGTTCGACCTCCATGGCGAAGTATTGTCTGTGAACGTGGCCGGCAGCTCGGTGCTTGGTCATGATACGGAAACGTTGATTGGCTCCAACATTTTAGACATTATCGAACAAAAAGACCGGTCCGCCTATGCGACCGTGTTGCACGATTTAACGAACGGTCGCCCCCGGACGCTCGACGTCGATGTCGTCACCGAAGACGGGGCGAAACGGGTGTGGCAGTTGATGAACATTCCGATGATTATCGACGGCGAAGTCGAAGGCATCTATGCGATCGTCAAGGACATCACGCAAATGATCGTCCAACAAGAACAGATTTATTATCAAGCGAACCATGACAGTCTGACCGGGCTTCATAACCGCTACGCCCTGCAAGAACAGATTGAACGGCTGATCGCGGAAGGACGTCCGTTCTCGCTCATGTTCTCCGACCTCGACGGTTTTAAAGAAATTAACGACCAGTTCGGCCATCATATGGGTGACGAGTTGTTGCAACATATCGGTAAACGTCTGCGGGGCGCCTTGTTGCCGAACGAGTATGCGGGCCGGCTCGGTGGTGACGAATTCATCGTTGTCGCCGAGCATGACGACGATGAGATGCTCGTCGAACGGTTACGGCGCTCCGTCTATCGTCCGCCGTACTTCATGGGCGGGACGCTCGTCGAGATTCACGCGTCCATCGGTATCGTCCGCTATCCTGAACACGGTTCGACGCTCAAGCATTTGCTGTCGAACGCCGACCTTGCCATGTATAAGGCGAAGGACAAAGGACGCAACGAGACCGTTTTGTTCGCTCCTGAATTACGGGCCCACAAAGAAGAGCGCAAACTGTTGATGGAAGGGCTTGATACCGCCCTCGAGAAAGGCGAGATCTCACTTTATCTTCAGCCTCAAGTTGACGCTTCGACGAAAGCCATCATCGGGGCCGAGGCGCTCATGCGTTGGCAACGAGATGGCGTCTTCATCCCGCCAAGCCAGTTCATCCCGATTGCCGAAGAGACGGGGCATATCCATGATCTCGGCCGCTGGATGATTCATGAAACATTCCAATTGATGTACGCATTCGAGCAAGGCGATATCGATTTACCAAAACTATCGGTCAACCTATCCGTCCGCCAACTGTTCGATGAGCACTTAATCGAATATTTGACGACGTTATTCGAACGGTTCCCGATTGAACCTGGCCGACTTAACTTCGAGTTGACCGAGACGGTCGCGGCCCATCAATCCGACCGCGTGTTGACACGGATTCTCGAGTTGAAGGCGCTTGGCATCAAACTGTCGATCGACGATTTCGGTACCGGCTACAGCTCGCTCGCCTACCTCGTCCGCTATCCAATCGATGAGCTGAAAATCCCGCGCGAGTTCACGATGCAACTCGAAGAAAACCGGGAGTATCAGACCGTCACCGCGACCATTGTCGCGATGGCCCGGCAACTCGGGATGGCGCTCGTCGCTGAAGGTGTCGAGACCGAGTATCAAGAGAATTTCTTACGGAAAATCGGCTGTGATTCGATGCAAGGCTATCGCTATGCGAAACCGATGCCACTCGATGAGTTTGTTATTTACTATATGAAGCAGACGATGTAACGAACATGCCCCGAACCGGTATCCGGTTCGGGGCATTTGCTTATTTCATCTCATAAATCTTCACTTCGCCCGGCTTCAAATCGACCCACAGGTCCCAATTCTCGTCGAACGAATGCTCGGCGTACGGCCATGACGTCGGTGAGTACACCATCTCGGCGAAACGGCTCGCGTTCCAGTTGCGGCGTCGTACCCCGTCGAGCGGGACTTTCCCTTGCAACGGTTGGTGCATATCCGTATTGGCCACGACGAGAAGCGTCTCGTTCGTATCCGGACGCAACCAAGCGAGACCGATGAACGGCGCATGCATATGTGCCATGGCGAGCGGTTCGAAATGACTCGGGTTGACCAGGACGTCCAACCAACGACGACGCACCTCGGCCACTTGATGCATCAGTTCGATCATCTCGTCTCGCTCGGGATGATCCCAATGGAACTGGTACGCATCGAAGAAAGCAAGCTTTCCAAAGTATGGATCGGTCGGGAAGAGTTGATACGCTTCTTCCGGTCGGCAGTCGAGCCCGGTGTTCATCGGCTGTGTCTCATACAGTTCGAGTCCAGAGTTCGTCATCGGGACGCCGTTCGGTACGAAGCCGTTCAAGACGGTGAGCAAGCGACTCGCCTGCCGTCCCCCATCTCGTGTCGCGATACGGCGCGTGTCTGCCGTTTCTCCGGCCGCAAACACCGGTAACGGTAAGAAGCGCGAGTCATAAACGAACTGGTGCGTCTCATGTGTATCAAAGCGTGGCTCTTTATAGAACCCGTACCCGATAATCATGTTATAGCCCGCTTCTTTCGCCGCCCACGCACCGATTTCAATCAATTCTTCAGCGATGAAGCTGAAGTTGGCGTCGAGTTCACGCGGTTGCTGTAGAATCCGTTGCGCCAAATCGACCGGCAAGGCGTGCCCCATGTCGATGCGAGCTCCATCAATCCCATATTCACGCTGATAGTGCGGAATGATGTCGGCGAGCATCGCCCAGAGCGGCTCGTTGATTTGATCGCCTCGGAATTGATTCGATTTGATCGAGTCGAACAAGATATAAGGTGCCAAGTTCGCTTCGCTCACGTAAGGTGCTGCCGCTGTCGGGTGGTCCAAGAACAGACGGAAATACGTCACATCTGACCATGGTGGCTGCGGATCATTGATGCAATCGGAGAAGGCTGGAGCGGTCGTCAAGCCGAACTCGCGCTCGATGACGGCAAGCAAGTTCTCTTCTGGATGCTCGAGCAAGTACGCTCTCACCGTCTCCCACTTGTCCGCATCGACGAGATTCGGTGCCATCGAGAAGCGACGTAAGTGCGCCCAGACGTCTTCTGACCCATAAATCATAGGTAAGAAAGCATGCTCTGGTTTCACGTTCTCACCAATTCCTGGTACGTGCGGCGGATGATAGTAATCGAGTTCGGTCACCGGAATCCAATAAAACCATTCCGGATTTTCGAGAATGAGTCGGTTGTCACGAGCACATGTACGCGGGATGACATCGATGACGACACGAATCCCCACCATGTGACATGCTTCGACGAACGCCGCGAACTCTTCTTCGACCGTCAAGCCGTCTCCGGTCAACGTCTCTTTCAGTTCCTCATCGATTCCAAAAAAATCTTGCACGGCATAAGGAGAACCAAATTCGCCTTTTTTGTTTTTATGACTGTGTTGCGAGATTGGCAATAAGAACAATGTGTCGATTCCCATATAAAGGAGATGCGGAATCAACGCGAGCGTTTTGACGAACGTCCCTGTGTCTTTCATGCCGATCGAGTTCTCCATTTCGACATAACCTGATCCATCATGATCCCATGATGTCGACGTCCGGACTTGCATCGAGTAGACCGAGGCCCGCTTGATCCAATCGCCGCCAGTTTGCAAATATCCGTCCGCTTGGGCGACCGATTGATGGTAACCCCGTCCGTCGACCGCATGGGGAAGAATAGCTTTTTCAATCGTCTCGATCAAGAAATCATACGGATTGACCCGTTCGACCCCATCACGTACAGGCTCTGAAGCGAATTGCAGCCGGTTCCATAACGTCGGAATCTCATAATGGACGTTCGTTCGTTTATCTTTCAAGACTTGGTGCAACTTGATTAACGATGAGTTCTCTGGCATGTGTATTCTCCTTGTGAATAAAATCGTTCCTCTATCATTGTAAACGATATCAAGAAACGCATTACTATATATTTATACCTTTACCCGATTTTTTCCTTTTCCAAAAAAATATTTTGCGGTGAAATCAGGAAGTATTGTACGATGTTTACAGAAGGAGGGATGACCATGTCCCAACGAAAATGGCTGACCGTACTCATTTCGTTATCCGTCTTATCCATCCTCGTTCTCGCTAGTTTCGCCTTCCAACTTCGCGACACGACAAGGCAAATCGAATCGATTCACGGTCAACGTCTCGACTCGTATGACGCCATCGAGGATATCATGTATTTCAACATCGAACGAGCCAACGCCATCCGTGGTCTTCTCGCCTATGAAGACCGGCGCTTTTTAGAATCGTATTACAGTATGTCCCAGCAAGCAGAAGAATTGAAAACATCCATTGCGAATGATCCCGGCACTCCGAGCTCACTCATCGATTTGCTCCATCGCGACGGGATTTGGGAGCAAGGGGCTGATCAAGTGCTCGTCCTCTATGAAAGGGGCGACATCGAAGCCGCGACCGACCTCGCTGAAACGATGACTGATCAACGTCAAACGATTCTCGAAGATTTGCGTGCCTTAAAAAAGATGCAGTATGACGACATCCGCAAACAATTGATTGCGACGGAGAATCAAATCGATGTGCTGATGCAAGCGCTCACGTCCATCGCCATCCTCCTTAGCGCTGCGATTATCGTCATTTTATTTTTGATTTTCAAAACACGCAAAAAGAACCGACCCCAGTGAGTCGGTTCCCAGCCTCGAGCATGCTCGAGGTTTTTTTATTTGGCGTGAATCAATCGGGCGGCATTTCCGATAGCGAGTAAGGCGACCCCGACATCGGCAAACACGGCTTCCCACATCGAGGCGAGTCCGAATACGCCGAGTAAGAGGAAGAGCGCCTTCATCCCGAACGCGAACGTAATGTTTTGCCAGACAATCCGTCGTGTCTTTTTGCTCAAATCAATCGCCGCCACAACATCGTGTGGGGCATCATTCATGAGAACAAGGTCAGCTGCTGCGACCGCAGTATCACTACCGACACCACCCATCACGAGTCCGACATCAGCACGCGCAAGCGCCGCCGCATCGTTCAAGCCATCACCGACAAAAGCGACCTTGCCGGTTGTTGCCAACCGCTCGACTTCCGTTACTTTTTGATGTGGAAGCAACTCGCTGTACACTTCATCGATGCCAATCGCTGAACCGACGGCATTCGCGACTTCTTGCCGATCACCCGTCAGCATGACTGTCCGATATCCGTATTGTTTCAACGCACGAATCGTCTGTTCCGCATCCGCCTTCACTTCGTCCCTCAACTCGATTCGTCCGAGCCAGCGATCATTTTTCACGACATGCACAATCGTCCCCGACGTCTCCGTCGGGATCGAGCAGCCCAATTTTTTCATATAGCGGGCACTACCGACGTAAATGCGGTGTTCACCCTCTATAGCCATCAGTCCGTAACCCGGCTCTTCTTGGATTGTTGCGAACGGCGCGACCGGACCGGCTTGCTCGACGATTGCTTTTGCAAGCGGATGCGTCGAAGCCATCTCGACTCGGGACGCAAGTTGGAGCAACTCGTCCTTCGTCAATTCTCCATTCGTCGCGATATCCGTCACTTCAAAACGTCCCGTCGTGAGCGTTCCGGTCTTATCAAAGATAACCGTCTCAACTTCGGCGAGGACGTCCAAATACTCGCCGCCTTTCACTAAAATGCCACGCCGCGAGCCAGCACCAATTCCACCGAAATAACCGAGCGGAATTGAGATCACTAAGGCACACGGACAACTAATGACGAGGAAGATTAAAGCCCGGTACACCCACTCCTCCAAATTTCCGACAAACAATGGCGGGACAAACGCGACCACAGCCGCTAAAACGACGACGATTGGCGTGTACACTTTGGCTAACCTTGTAATCATCTGTTCCGTCTTCGCCTTGTTCATGCTCGCCTGTTCAACGAGGGCAATCATCTTTTGAAGACTCGACTCCGCAGCCGGTCGCTCGACCCGAACTTCGAGCCGCCCTTCGAGGTTGATCATGCCGGCCAATACGTCTTCACCAGGCCCGACTTGGCGTGGCAACGACTCTCCTGTCAGAGAAGCCGTATCCAGTGAGCTGTCCCCTTGTAACACCTGACCATCCATCGGCACTTGTTCACCAGCCCGCACTATGATGACGGAGCCGACCGTTACGTCCTCAGGTCGTTGCTCAACTTCTAGCCCCTCAACAAGAACGCGTGCGCGTGTCGGTTTCAAATTCAATAGCGATTGAATCGACCGCCGTGAAGCGTGGACCGCTTTCGCTTGGAAATACTCACCGAGTTGATAAAACAGCATGACGGCGACCGCTTCCGGATACTCCGAAATCGCAATCGCACCGACCGTCGCAATCGTCATTAAAAATTTCTCATCAAACCATTCCCGATGCCATACGTTACGAAATGCGGCATAGACGACATCATAACCCGCAACCACGTAGGCGATTCCGTACACGACAAGCGAATCGGTATACAGACCGACGAGCAGGAATGCGAATGCAATCCCGAACCGCCATAACAAGCGACTCGACATAGGTACTTCCTCATCATCTTTCACAAAATGAGCACCCGGTTCAATTCGCGCCATCGACGCTTCGATAGCCCGTAGCGTCTCCGTATGATCCTTCGAATCATTCCATTCGATAATCATTCGACTTGTCGCAAAATCAATCTGACAAGCGGCGACACTGTCCTCTCCCGTCACACTCTTCTCGATTTTGGCGGCGCAGTTCGTACATGTAATCCCTTCGACGGGCAATGCATCTCGTTTCATCTTAATTTCGCCCCTTTTATATTCAAACGTTCATTTGAATATATCGTAACGCGGTCGCCTCACAATTACAACCGAAAAAAAGCCGACTGGAATCCCAGTCAGCCTCACGTGTCTGATTCAGTCTCATCTTGCTCGGCGCTATGGGCCATCGCAATCTCGACGAGCAACCGGACGTGGTCATCGTCGAGCGAATAATAAACGACTTTTCCATCCTTTCGATATTTGACAAGTCCTTGCTCGAGCAATGTCCGTAAGTGATGGGACGCCGTGGCATTCGAATGTTTAATCACGGCCGCCACGTCACAGACGCACAGTTCCGCTTCGAGCGTGAGCACGTAGAGCACTTTAAGTCGGGTCGGATCGGCGAACGCTTTGAATAATCGACTGACCCGCGTCGCATCAAGATCGGTCAACGCTTGTTGTAATACCCCGACATCCTCATTCTGAATGGCAATCGTTTCGCATTGGGGTGCTTTCATCCATCTCACCTCATTTTCTATACTCTCATTCTAACAAAATCCGATTTATAAATCTGTTATATATTATTGTTGACTTATCACCCTCTGTTATAATACAATCAAAACAACATAACAGCTACGTTACTTAAATAAAGGGGGCAGTTATAATGAATGAATGGGCAAGCCGACTTGAATCTTCCGTCGAATTTTATCGGAAGTTACCGGACAAGACGTGTCAAGAGTGCGGGAAACAGATGGATGAGCAGTGCGAGTCTTACGAGAACACGTGCCCATCTTGTGCTGAAAAACTCCAACTTAGCGAATAAAACAATCCCTCGGAAACGTGTTCCGAGGGATTTGTCATGGCAGATGATAACCGAGATAGGCCGCCAGCAGACCAAGTACATAGGTCGCAAGCAAATACATCCCGAAACGAAGCCAGTCTTTGGCGACGAACCGCATCACTTCGAGCTTGAACGTCGAGAACGTCGTGAACGAACCGAGAAAGCCGACACCGAGTCCGAGCATGAGCGACGGGCCGGCACTCGACGCATATAAATAGCCGAGACAAAACGACCCACTCACATTGACGAACAGCGTCGCCCACGGGAACATAGATGTCGTCCATGTTTTGACGAGCTGACCAATGCCAAACCGTGCCATCGCTCCAAAGAACGCCCCCAGCATAATGATGGCGATCGTCATCGCACCACCTCTTCTCGCCTGAACTGTTTGAACCGACGCCGTCCGAACCAAAACCCGAGCCACGAACTGAACAGACCGAGCATAAGGCTTAGTGTCACGTAGAGCAAGGCCATGCCAATTGCGCCGGACTCCAGCAACTCAATCGTCTCCACACTGAACGTCGAGAACGTCGTGAACGAGCCGATGAATCCTGTTCCGACCGCGGTGACGACACTCGGGGAGAGTCGTCCGGACCGAAACAAGAAGTGTGTCAGCCAACCGAGCGCGAAACTGCCTGATAAATTGATGAGCAGCGTCCCGAGCGGAAACATACCGACCCAAAACGTCTCGATGCCCGTGCCGATCCCATAACGTGCCAAGGCTCCTAGCGCTCCTGCCAAACCGACGTATACATATAGCATCGCCAGGCCTCCCTTCAAAAAAACACCTGCCGCGCGCACGTCGCGAGACAGGTGTTGAGTCTGTAACCATTATACCAAGCGATGCGTGATCACGAAATAGCTGCTGGTGCGAACACGGCCGAGATGGCCTCGAACGCCTCATCGAGCTCCTCTTTCGTGATGACGAGTGGTGGTGCCAATCGAATCACCGTCTCATGTGTCTCTTTGCAGAGTAGGCCACGTTCTTTAAGCGCCTCACAGTATGGACGGGCTGCTTCCGTCAATTCGATCCCGATGAACAGACCGCGACCGCGCACATCTTTAATGAGCGGATTGTCGATTGATTTCAAACGGTCCATGAAATATGTCCCGAGTTCGAGAGAACGTTGTGGCAACTGCTCTTCTTCTAACACTTCGAGTGACGCGATCGACACGGCCGCCGCGAGCGGATTCCCTCCGAACGTCGAACCGTGTGAGCCTGGATTGAATACACTCAAGACGTTTTCATTGGCCGCCACACACGATACCGGGAACACGCCGCCCCCGAGCGCTTTTCCGAGAATATACATATCTGGCTCCACATCTTCCCATTCGATGGCGAACCATTTACCTGAGCGACCGAGCCCTGACTGAATCTCATCGGCCACAAATAACACGTTATGCTGTTGGCACAGTTCACTGGCTCGTTTCAAGTAACCAGCCGGTGGGATGATGATGCCGGCTTCGCCTTGAATCGGTTCGACGATGAACGCCGCCGTATTTTCAGTGATGGCCGCCTCGAACGCATCGATGTCACCGTACGGCACGACTTTAAACCCTGGCAATAGCGGCCCGAATCCACGTTGGTATTCCGCTTCTGTCGACATCGACACCGCCGCCATCGTCCGGCCGTGGAAGTTGCCCGAGCAGACGATGATTTCCGCTTGACCTGGGATTTGTTTCACTTCATACGCCCAGCGCCGCGACGCTTTGACAGCCGTTTCGACTGCTTCCGCACCCGTATTCATCGGCAACACCATCTCTTTGTTTGTAAGCGCTGCCACTTTTTTGTAGAAACGACCGAGTTGATCATTGTAAAACGCACGTGACGTCAGCGTGATTTTATCGGCTTGGTCCTTAAGCGCTTGAATGATTTTCGGATGACAATGACCTTGGTTGACGGCCGAATAGGCACTCAACATATCCATGTAGCGATTCCCCTCTGGGTCTGTCACCCAGATCCCCCTCGCTTCCGAGATGACGATTGGAAGTGGATGATAATTGTGCGCCCCGAATTTCTCTGTCAATTCAATCACTTCTTGTGTCTTTGACATTTGATTTCCCCCTTATCAAAAAACTATCTTACTCCTTCAGTATATGATGACCGTCTTTCTTTTGACAACGACCAACTTGCCCATTCCTCGGTTTGGCAAAATAAGGTACACTGAACGTAGAATATGATTCATTTGATGTAGATTGGAGGAAACAATGTGGCTTCATTGCGTGATTTGCCGATTGACGAGTTTATCGATGCTTTATCTGTCCCATGCTGTTACATCAATCTCGATGGCAACGTCCTGCTGTGGAACGAATATGCGGAAACGCTGTTCGGATGGGGACGAGACGAGGTGCTTCACCATCCGCTCCCTGTTGTCCAACACTTACAGGATGCGCTTGAATCCTGGTCACCGATGCTCCTTCAATATCCGTTCTCGACGACGGCGATGACGCCGTTCAAACATAAAAACGGATCAGTCGTCTATGCGACTGCTTATTTACAATCTTTTTCCATCAACGACTATACGGGGTACTTCCTTGCGTTCCTGCCGAAAGGATTTGGGCCGCTCATCAGCACGGAACAGTTCAATCTGCTTCACCACTTTCAAGCGATGATTGAACAATCGACGTATTATTTGGCAACAAACGCTTACGGCGAGATTACAGAAATCAATCCGTTGCTATGCGGGTTAATCGGCGCACCCGATCATCAATTCATCGGTCGTAACTGGTTCGAGCTCATCCATCCGTCATTTGAGAATCATCCGCTTGCCGAGGACGTGCTTCAAGCACTTACGACCGACCGCATCTGGAACGGTGAAATGCCTGTCCGTTCCGAGCGGCATGTCCGCAACATGTGTTGGCTCAATTTGACGGTCGTCCCGATTCTGAGTGATGAAGGCGAAATTGTACAGTATACCGCCTTCGGCTTTGACGTCTCAGATAAAAAGCGACTCGAGCAAGAGGTCAATTATCTCGCGTACCATAACGATTTGACCGGACTCTTGAACAAGAAAGGATGGCTCCGTCAGTACAGCCACGTGTTGACGGATGTCGATCAGGGAGATGGCTTGGTTCACGTCGCCTTGTTCGATATCGATCGCTTCAAAATCATCAATGAATCGTTTGGTTCACGCGTCGGCAACGAATTGCTCCTTCAAATCAAGGACCGGGCCGCGCAGTTCTTGCCTGAGACGAGCGTCATGTTCCATCCGTCGGGCGGTTTGTTCGGGTTGATTTTCTTTGAACAGTCGAAAGAAGAAGTGTTCCAGTTGCTGCGCCAACTGCAACATGAATTGCAGCGTCCGTTCCGGATTTATCATCACTCCATCATGGTATCGATTTCCATCGGGTGTGTCTTCTATCCGTCCGCCACATCTTCATTAGAAGAACTGTACACGCGCGCCGAGAGCGCCCTGTTCAAAGGCAAACGAATCGGTGTCGGGACGATCCAGTTCGTCACGAAAGATATGGACGATGCGTTCTCACGTCAAATCCATATCGAGAAAGCACTTTATCAAGCACTTGAAGAAAAACATTTCTATTTAGAATATCAACCAAAATATGAGTTAAAGACCGACACGCTCATCGGGTTCGAGGCGCTTCTCCGTTGGCATCATGATGAACTCGGACAGATCCCACCTTCAGAGTTCATCCCACTCGCCGAGGAGATGGCACTCATCGTCCCAATCAACAACTGGGTCATTCTTGAGGCGGCCAAACAGTTGAAAGTCTGGCAGCAACTCGTCGATCGCCCGTTGTCGATGGCCGTCAACATTTCACCGAATCAATTCCGGAGCGACAGCTTCATCAATACGCTCCGTAATATCAAGCAACAGCTCAATTTGAACCCGTCCGACATCATCCTCGAGATTACCGAGAGTCTCGTCATGCAGCAGACGGACGAGATTATCGCCCGGATGGATCAAATCAAACGTCTCGATTATCGCCTATCCATCGACGACTTCGGGACCGGCTTCTCGTCACTGCAATACTTGAAGTCGTTCCCGGTCGACGAGCTAAAAATCGATAAAGTCTTCCTCGATGATTGGTTGACGTCGAAGTCACACTTACTCGATGTCATCGTCCACCTCGGCAAGAGCCTGAATCTGCACGTCGTGGCCGAGGGTGTCGAGGACCAAGAGATGCTCGACCACTTGAAGCAAACCGCTTGCGACTCGTTCCAAGGGTTCTTGTACGCCAAGCCGCTTCCTCCAATTGAAGTCGTTCGCTTATTGACGGACAACAGTCAATGAAAAAAGTCATCGCGCGTCTCCCGACGTACGATGACTTTTTATTATAGGCTAATTGTCGCCGTCCATAGTCCATATACACCGTACGTGGCTGCCAAGAGGATGACGACCGCAATCATGTATTGCAACCGGCTGAGGTACGGCCGGCCTTGTTCGCGTTCGGCCAACATGAAGACGAACACGCCCGGCGCGTACAAAATCATGGCGATGAGCATATACTCGACACCTGACGCATAAAGGAGCCAGGCCGCATAAACGGTCGCAATCCCGGACATGACGAGCATCGGGCGTGTTCCGGTCCGCCGTGCCTCTTTCCAACCGAACAAGGCCGAGAACAAATACGGCACGAGCGCAGCGATGCCGGCGATGCTCGAGAGCACCAAGTACGTCTGTTCCGAGAAGAGAGCGATGATGGTGACGAGTTGCGTGAACGCTTGTGTGATGAACAAGGCGCTCACCGGCGTCTCATTTCGATTGAGCCGATTGAACAGTTTCGGGAACACGCCGTCACGACTGGCGACGTACGAAATCTCCGTCGCGAGAATCGTCCACCCGAGCAGGGCACCCGAGAGCGAGACGAGGAGTCCGATGTTGATGATGGTCGCACCGACCGGTCCGACGACAGCCTCGAGCACGTACGCCATCGACGGTTCCGAAAGTGCCGCGAGTTGTTCCTGGGTCATCACCCCGAACGATAAAATCGAGATCATCATATAAATGACAAGCGTTCCAACGAGTCCGATCACCGTCGCCCGACCGACGTCTCGTTTATGACGAGCCCGTGATGATAGGACGACCGCCCCTTCAATCCCGACGAACGCCCAAAGCGTCACGAGCATCGTCGACTTCACTTGCGGGAACACTTGTGACCAGCTGAATCCAGATTGACCCCAGAAGTCGATTTGGAACGTATCGATTCGAAACGCAAACAAGATGAGGACAATAAACAAAAAGATGGGTACAAGTTTTGCGATCGTCGTGACGATATTGAGTAGCGCCGCTTCTCTCATCCCGCGCGAGATAATCCAAAACAGCCCCCAAATGACGACCGCACTCATAAGTAAGCGGAACGTCCGGTGCTCGGCTGAAAAGATCGGGAAGAAGTAGCTGAGCGTGCTGAAGATTAACGTGATGTTCGCGACCGTCCCGATCCACGCCGACATCCAGTAGCCCCACCCGCTATTGAATCCGACAAACTTGCCGAATCCTTCTTTCGCATAGGCGTAAATCCCACCTTCAAGTTCAGGACGTGTATTAGCTAAAAATTGGAACACGAACGCGAGCATGACCATCCCGATACCGGTGATCGTCCATCCGATTAACACTGAACCGACTCCAGCACCTTGTGCCATCGCTCCCGGTAAATTAAATGCGCCTCCGCCAATCATCGTTCCAACGACCATGGCAGCGAGCCCAAAAAAGCCGATTCCGGCTGACTGTGACTTCATTTAAAACCCTCCACAAAAAGTTGACGTCTGACGAATAACTATACATCGATAATGTATAATCATTCGATGATTTCCTTATTCTACTGAAACTAATGGTGTTTAGATAGGTATTTTGCTAATGTTTATATTTTCGAATAATTTAAAAAATTTTATTGCGCATTCATCTTGTTTGTAGTTTAATTGCAATATATTCGAAACAATCAGAATTTTCGGGAGGTAACACAATGCGCAACAAAAAATGGTTAGCTTTATCGGGTGTCGCTTTGCTTGCGACAGCAGCATGTGGCGGTGGAGAAGAAACAACAGATTCGTCTGAAGGGTCTTCATCAAGTGATGCGAAAAAGGAAATCACGCTCGTCTCGGCGACAGATTTACCACAGCTCGATCCGACGCTCACAACGGACTCGACGTCAATCATCGTGACGAACAACGTCTTCGAGGGACTGTATCGTCTGGATGAAAATAACCAACCGGTACCCGGAATTGCTGAAGACGTAGAAATTTCAGAAGATGGACTTACATACACCTTCAAATTGCGTGACGCGAACTGGTCAGACGGTTCACCGGTCACAGCTGAAGATTTCGTCTACTCATGGAAACGTGCCCTCAATCCTGAGACAGGTGCCGAGTACGCGTATATCCTTCAAGATTTGAAAAACGCCAATAAGATTCTCGCAGGCGAAGAAGAACTCGATACGCTTGGCGCGAAAGCGCTCGATGAGAAGACACTCGAAGTACAATTGGAGGCACCTGCCCCTTACTTCCTCGGGTTGACAGGATTCCCGACGTACATGCCGCAAAAGCAAGAGTTCGTCGAAGAACAAGGCGAGTCGTTTGCGACAGCTGTCGATAAGACACTTTACAACGGACCATACGTGTTAGATAGCTGGCAAGACAATGAAGGTTGGGTCTATAAAAAGAACCCTGAGTATTGGGACGCTGAAAACGTCAAGATGGATACGATCAACGTCAAGGTCGTTAAAGAAGTCGCGACGGGCGTCAACTTGTTCGAATCGGGCGAAGTCGATTACACGCTCTTGTCATCTGAATTCGTTCCACAATTCCAAGACTCGGATGAGTTCAAGACACGTGCCGACGCACGAATCAACTTCCTTCGTTTCAACCAGAAGAACGAATCACTTCAAAACGTCAACATTCGTGAGGCACTCGCAAAAGGCTTCGATAAGCAAGGCGTCACAGACGTCATCTTGACGGACGGTTCACAGCCGGCCAACTATATCGTCGCGAAAGACTTCACGTTCACAGAAGATGGAGCTGACTTCCGCGAGAAGTATCCAGACCTTCAAAGCTATAACGTCGACGAGGCGAAAGCTGCATGGGAGAAAGGTCTTGCCGAACTCGGTGTCGAGACAATCGAACTTGAGTTCCTCTCACGTGACGAAGAAGCGTTCAAGAAAGTCAACGAGTATATCAAAGGTGAGCTCGAGAAGAACCTTCCTGGCCTCACACTTAACATTAAGCAACAGCCGTTCAAAAACTTCCTTGAACTTGAAGGCGCTGGCGACTATGACGTCTCCGCTGCCGGTTGGGGCCCTGACTATCAAGATCCGATGACGTACCTCGACATGTGGGTCACAGACGGTCCGTTCAACCGCATGGCTTACTCGAACGACGAGTACGACAAGTTGATTCAAGGCGCGAAACAAGAAGCCGATCAAATGAAACGTTGGGAAGCGATGCAAGAAGCCGAACGCATCTTGCTCGAAGATGATTTCGCGATCGCACCGATTTACCAAAAAGGTGAAGCTTACCTTGAGCGTTCAAACATCGAAAACATGTACCGCCACCCGTTCGGAGCTGACGCTAGCTTCAAATGGTTGGACGTCAACTAACCCACAAACCCTGCCGCTTGCTTGCGGCAGGGTTTGTTTGTTGGGGCTATGCCGTTGTGACGCAAAAAAAAGGGGGCGTACCACGAAGTTGTGGTACGTCCCCTATCTAGATGATTACGCTTCGCGCTCAGCCCGCATATCGGCTGGTACGCGTCCGCGTTTTGAAATGATTTGTGCAATGATGAGAGCCACGATGAACGTCGCGAGGGCTGCAAAGAATCCAATCCACATCGATCCCGAAACACCGAGTACCAAATATCCGACAGCTGCCACGCCCGCTGAAATCAACGCGTATGGAAGTTGCGTCAACACGTGGTCGATATGGTGCGATCCAGCACCCGTCGAACTGAGAATCGTCGTATCCGAGATTGGTGAACAGTGGTCTCCGAACACCGCTCCGGCGAGAACAGCGGCAAGTGTCGGAAGCAAGAGCTCCGGCTCGACTGCCATAATCAAATCGGCTCCGATTGGAAGCATGAGACCGAACGTCCCCCAGCTCGTTCCTGTCGAGAACGCCATGAGACCGGCGATCATGAACAAGAGGAACGGCAAGTAAGATGGTGAAATCGAATCCGTAACGAAACTTGCCAAGTAGTCACCTGTCTTCATGTCACCGATGACGGCGATAATCGTCCAAGCAAACAACAAGATGAGCACGGCTGGCCACATGGCGCGAATTCCGCCCCATGTCGCTTGTCCATAGTCTTTCGCCGGAATCTTGCGGCCAATCAACAATAAGAGGGCGACAATCAAGCTGATGACAGCACCCGTTACGAGTGAACGTGTCACGTCTGTTGATTCGAACGCTCCGATCAACGAGAAGCTCTGACCGTCAGCGGCAAGCGCCTGTCCGCCCGTGTAGAGCATGGCCGACACCGTCGCGATAATCAAGGCAATAATCGGAACGATCAAGTCACGTACTTTTCCGCCTTCATGTTCGTTCAAGTCTTCACTCATCCCCATCGGTGCACCTTTCGATGTATCGTAGAGCTCCCCTTGGAGGGCACGGAGTTCATGTGTGCGCATCGGTCCGATGGCAAGTCCCGTGTAGGCGACGTAAGCCGTCAAGAGAAGCGCGAATACCGCGTAGAAGTTCATCGGGATGATTTGGATGAACGCTGAGAACGATGAGTAGCTATCAATCGAATACTTCGCCAGGATACCTGCGATGATGGCGATGATATAAGCTCCCCAACTCGAGAGCGGGCTGATGACGCAGACCGGTGCGGCAGTCGAGTCAATCATGTAGGCGAGTTTTGCACGTGATACTTTTTTACGGTCTGTGAGCGGTCGGCTGATGTTCCCGACGGCTAAACTGTTAAAGTAATCGTCGATGAAAATTAAAATCCCAAGTCCGAACGAGAGGAGACGAGCACCACGGGCTGTCTTGACGTTTGAAGCGGCCCACTCTCCGAACGCGCGGGCGCCGCCCGACGTTTGGATGATCGATGACAAAATCCCAAGCAAGAGCAAGAACGCAATCAAGAGCACGTTCCATTCATTAATGGCTCCGTCGGCCCAGAATAATGCGATGACGTTCGACCACAAATATTGAATCGATTCGAGCGGGTTAAAATTGTGAAGCAATAAGACCCCTGCAATAATCCCGACACCGAGTGACGGAATGACTTTCCGTGTTGTGATGGCCATAATAATGGCCAATAAAGCCGGTACGAGTGAGAGTACCGAAGTTGAATAATCTACCATGTGATTTCCTCCTCTTTTGTTAGAGATGAGGCCCCCCTATGCTTAAAAAAACGCAAAGCGAGGGCATCGGCAACAAAGCCGACACCCTCGCTGGATGTTCCGTCTTTCTTAGCCGACTTGGAGCGCTCCATACGTAAATATGTATGGCAGTCTGACGGGTATTTCCCGTCAGCCCAGCACAAAGTCAGAGACATGACTTTACACTTCGGCGATCTTGCCTTTCTGTAGTCTTCACCGTTGTCATCCTCGGACTACTTACTCATCAGCATCGCACCTCTACCTCATCGATAGCACGAATATTCATTTAAAGTTACGTCTAAATTATCATAGGTCATAGTGACTAATCAATAGTTTTTTTCATCTCGGATGATTTGTTTCAACACCGCGAGTGCAGCCTGGTCGTCTGACTCGACCGCTTTAAAGAAATCACTAAAGAAATGATATAAGACAAAACGCTCGGCGTGTGACGTCGTATGTTCTTTAATCGTTAAGAAAATAAGGTGACGCAATCGCCGTTTCGTCCGCGTCTCGTCGGGCAATTCTTGACATCGGTCTTGGAAGGCACGATATACAGAATTGATCAAATCCCCATGTTCATCATACGACCGGTTGTAAGCAACTTGTTCCATCTGTGATATCCCCCCTTTCCATATTTACCGATGAAACTTGTCGTAACTATACCAACTTAAGCCGAGCCGTTCAATCGTTTCGGGTCGTTCTTAACAAAAATCATACGTTAGACTGACTTACGACTCGATGAATGAGAACGTCGTCACGTCGAATAGTCCCATATCGGTCAATTTCAAATCCGGGATGACCGGAAGCGCCAGGAACGACATCGTCAAATACGGGTTGAAGTGACGATGGGCCCCGACGACGTCGAGCGCATCGTTCAACTGTTCGAGCACGTCCGCCACTTCCGCATACGGACGTTTCGTCATGAGTCCACCAATTTCAAGCGGTAAGACGGCCAGCACCTTGCCTTCTGACACCGCGACGACCCCACCGCCCACTTTTTCAAGCGTCTCGGCAGCGAGCAACATATCGTCCGGGCTCACCCCGGCGATGACGAGGTTATGGCTGTCGTGCGCGACCGTGGCCGCGAGCGCCCCTCGTTTCAAGCCGAAACCGGTTACCGGTGCGAGGGCCATATGACCCGTCCCGTGGTGGCGTTCGATGACGGCGAGCGTGGCGATATCTTGCTTGAGGTCGGCTCCGGACGCGTCAGGTGTGAAGACCAGACGCTGTCGCTTCGTCAAGAGACTATTCGGCAATACTTGAATCACATCGACCGCTTCTTCCTTTACGGCCAAACGGAACGAATCCGCCGTCAAGTCCGGCAGCTTCAGCTCACCTTTCATCGGTTTCGGCACTTCAATCCCGTCAGCCTCGAACGTCGCCTTACCATCTTTAGCGACGACTTTCCCGTTCACGTAGACGGTGTCAATCGTTACCGATTCGACGTCTGACAAGATGACAAAGTTCGCGCGCTTGCCCGGGGCGATAGCACCCACGTCGGTTAATCCATACGCCTCGGCCGCGTGCAGACTGGCAACGGCATAGGCCGTCTCTGGCTTGACGCCTTGTTTGATGGCCATGCGAATGTTGTAGTCGATCCCACCCTCAACGACGAGATCGTCCAAATGCTTATCGTCCGTACAGAATAAGAACCGGTGGGCGTTGCTCTCCGTGATGGCCCGGCTGACTTTTTCCACGTTCCGGGCAACCGACCCTTCACGAATTTGAACGTAAAAGCCGCGACGCACCCGTTCGAGCGCCTCCTCAGCCGTCGTACACTCATGATCGGTCATGATGCCGGCCGTGCGATACACGTTCAACTGATCCGGGCCAAGACCTGAGGCATGACCGTCGACGACTTTTCCGGCAAGTTCTGTCTGGGCGATCTTTTGAAGCATATCCGCACTCCCCGACTCGACGGACGGATAGTCCATCACTTCGCCGAGACCGTGGACGCCCGGATCTCCTAAAAACGGTGCCAAGTCCTCGGCGTATAGCTTCGCACCTGCGTGCTCGAACGGTGTCGCCGGCACACAGCTTGGGAGCATCATGCGCACATCGAGCGGCAAGCCTTTGGCATCCGCCAACATATACTCAATTCCGAGCGCCCCGTTGACGTTCGCAATCTCATGCGGATCGGCGATGACCGTCGTGACTCCGAGCGGCAGGACCGCCTTGGCGAACTCGTGAGGCGGTACCATCGATGATTCAATATGGACGTGTGAATCGATGAACGACGGTGCGAGCGTCCAGGACGGGTCGTGGTATTCCGTCTCCCCTTCGTAGCCGTCCCCGATGGCCACGATGTATCCCGCATCGATAGCGACATCCGTGCGAATCATCTCACGACTGTAGACGTCGATGACCGCCACATCTTTAAAGACGACCGCTGCTTTCTTTTTCTTCGCCGCGATGTCGATCAAATGTTGTTTCTCCATCTGTGTGTCTCCTTTTTCCTACGTATTTTTACTATCTTAACAAGAATAATCTTTCAGGTGCAATTTCTTTTTCAACTTATGCGACAATGAAAGCATATCTGTTTGAAAGGGGTTACACTTATGCAGTACAAATTAGGCAAATTGATGCCGCAAGTTGACGAGACGGTTTTTCTCGCACCTGGATCCCACGTGATCGGTGATGTCACCATCGGCGCCCATTCCGGCGTCTGGTTCAACACGGTCATTCGAGGCGATGAGGGACCGATTCGCATCGGTTCTTACGTGAATATCCAAGACGGATCGATGGTCCACCAATATGAAGGTTCCCCGACAGTCATTCATGACCGCGTCTCCATCGGACATATGGCGATGATTCACGGCTGTGAGATTGAAGAAGGTTGTCTCATCGGGATGCATGCCACCGTTCTCGACGGGGCAAAAATCGGGAAGGGCTCGTTCATCGCCGCTGGTGCTCTCGTCACACCGAACATGCAAATTCCGGAAGGCGTCATGGTCATGGGCGTGCCTGCCAAAGTCGTCCGTCCGCTCAACGACGAAGATCGCTTCATCATGGAACGGACCGTCAACAAATATGCGAAGCGAGCCGAGCAGTACAGACAGACGTGTGAACCACTGACATCCACATAAAGTTTGTGAAAGCGTTTACAAGATTCATAAAATGTTAACGATTTCCCCGATTTTTCTTTATGTTTCCTTTGTATACTGAGGATGTAGTCAAGCCGACGTGTCGAAAGGGGCCAATTTGTATGTATCCAAATCATGCCGAACTGATGTTAGACTTGTACGCTTCGTCCGTTAACCCAAGCTATTGCCTGCATATCGAGGATTCGTTCGATGATACGCTACAAGGTACACATCGAGAGGTTTGGGAACGACTGCAATTGGATAATAATACAGAGAAAGAAATTAAAACTGAGGGAACGTGAACACAATGATTCCAACGAATGTCATTCAAGACTGGCTTGCAGCCAAGTTAAAAAAATAAACTGAGCGCTCACATGAACGGCTCAGTCTCATTGACCTATAAAGATTGGCCCGGTCGTAGTCACCTACGCTCGGGCCTTTTCGTTCACTCAAAAATTGTCAAACTAGCGTCAATCGATTGACGTTGCTTCGTCGGTGGCACGTCTTCGTAACGACCGAGCTGGAGTAACCCGACAAACGTCTCCCCTTCAGCTCCAATCATCTCTTGAAGCCTGGCATCCTCAAAAATACCGCCCGTCCGCCAGACGAGGCCGATTTGTTGCTCACTACACAATAAATGAAAGTTTTGAATCATCGTCGCTGTCGCGAGTAGCGCATCTTTCTTCCCTTTGTCCGTCTCGAACGCTTTCGTCGTTACATAGACACATGCGGCCGCGTTACGAATCCGCCCGGCGATCTTTTCACGTTTCGATTCCGGTCCATCTTGAAACGCCGGCTCGAGCGCCTGAAGCAAGACGTCTTTTCCATCCCCGTTGAACAAATAGAGATTCCACGGTTCGACTTTGTTATGAAACGGCGCTTGGTGAGCTGACGCCAACAACTCATAGAGTACTTTCGTCGCAATTGGTTCTTCCGTGAATATGCGAATCGTCCGCCGCGATTCAATCAACTGTTGTCCTGCTGTCTTTTCCATTGAAGTCACTTCCCCCTCTGTTCTCTCTCCCCCATCATAATTAAAAGCATTTCTCATTTGAAGAAGAACGACTTCCATTAAAAAACGCATCCCTGAATCAGGAATGCGTTTATGGCGTCACGTCGATTGTCCGACAATCTCACAGGCGACCAAGTCTTCGAGCGTCTGTCTCCGGACGACGAGACGATGTGTCCCGTCTTTCACGAAGACGACGGCCGGGCGGAGCATCTGGTTATAGTTGCTTGCCATCGAGAAGTTATACGCTCCCGTCGCTTTGACGAGCAAGAGATCACCAGCTTCGACCGGCGGGATAAGCGAACGGTTCGAGATGATGTCTCCCGACTCGCAGCACGCCCCGACGATTTTCGCCTCGAGCGTCTTCGCTTCATCCATCCGTGTCGCCGCAATGACGTCATATTCAGCGTCATAGAGAGCGGGACGAATGTTATCCGTCATCCCTCCATCGACCGAGACGTACGTGCGGACACCGCTCACTTCTTTCACCGTCCCGACTTCATAGAGCGTCGCGCCGGCGTTGGCGACGAGCCAACGGCCCGGTTCAATGCCGATTTTCGGAAGCGGCAAGCCGAAGCGTTCCACTTCCGCGACGAGCGTGTCCATCACTTGCGTCATCGTGTCGGCGAAGTCGAGCGGGTCGTCCGACTCGAGATAGGCGACACCGAAGCCGCCACCGATATTCAAGACGTCGGCCGTATACCCCGTCTCTTGACGAATCGTCTCGATGAAGTTGACCATCGTTTTGACCGTATTGATGAACAGCGTCGGTTCTTGAATCTGCGAGCCGACGTGACAGTGAATGCCTCGCAGTTGCAGTCGCTCCGCTTGTAGCGTCGCTTTGATCGCTTCGAGATACGTATCATCATGGGTCGGAAAACCGAACTTCGTATCGACCCCGCCCGTCTGAATCGCCTCATGGGCGCCTCCGACGACTTGTGGGACGATGCGGAGCAAGACATCGACGTCTACCCCTTGCTCAGCGGCCAGACCCGACAACAGCCCAATCTCACGCATGTTGTCGATGGTGAAGTGGGTAATTCCGTTCTCGAGCGCGAACGTGATGTCCTGCACCGTCTTGTTCGAGCCGTGGACGTGAATCCGGTCAGCCGGGACACCGGCGTGGAGCGCGACGAACATCTCGCCCCGCGAGACGACGTCGATGCTCAGACCCGCTGCCATCACTTTATCGTATACGGCCGCAATCGACATCGCTTTCGATGCGTACAGCGCGTACGTGTTCGGATACTTGTCGAGGAACGCGTTCCGGACAAGGTCGAGACGACGTTCGAGTTCAGGCTCGCTCATGATATAGAGCGGTGTCCCGTACGTCGCTTGAAGTTCACGGACGGACACGCCTTCGATCATACAAACTGATTGGTTGGTGGTGTACATACATTGCCTCCTTCAAAGCGATGCGGGACACGCCATGAGCGTGCGCATAATTGTTCTGAGTTATTGGCGTGACCGGTACGGGTCACGTCATCGATTTTCGTAAGATGGCCATACAGCTCCACATAATCTCCGACTTGTACGGTATCATCGACGCGTAAAAAACTGTGGCTCATGAAAATGTTGCTGATGAACGGATAGGCTCGTCCGTCGATATGGGCTGGTAAGAAGCGCCGGGCTCGCATGAGTCCGTCACCATAGCCGACCGAGAGCACGGCGATGCGTTCTTTCGTCTCGGCCGTGTAGCCCGTACCGTAACCGACGTGGGCACCGGCCTCGATGTCATGCACGGCGACGACTTCTGTTTCCCAGCGAAACGCCGGGATGAGCCAATCGACCGGTTCGACCGAAGAGTAGCCGTAGAGAAAGATGCCGACACGGACGTGTGTGCAATGCCCAAGACGCGGATCCGCTTGAAGCGTCGCTGCACTGTTGGCTGCGTGCACGATGTCGAACGTATGCCGCTCCATGAGACGATTCGACCAGTCGGCGAACCGTTCCACGTGCACACTGTGCTCGATTTCGGCGTTATCCGCGTCAGCGAGTGGGAAGTGTGTACATAACCCGACAAGATCGAGCCCCTCGTCTTGGCAAAAGGCGACGATGGCCAACGCTTCCTGGAACGTCTTCGCACCGAAGCGGTTCATGCCGACGTCGAGCTTCAAATGAAGCCGGACCCCGTCGAGCTGGTCCCGTTGCGAGACGAGCCAGTCATAGGAACCGATGGCGACGTCAAGTTGGTCACGATGGACGCTTGTCCACTCGTATACCGGGTTCATGACAAGAACGCGTGCTTCCGGAGCTGATGCCCGGACCTCGCTCGCCTCGTCAAGCGTCGTCACCATGAAGTGACGCACCCCTTCTTCGTACAGTGTCGTCACAACTGGCTCCATCCCTAAGTTATAGGCGTTGTTTTTTACGACGGCGAACACCGGTCGGCCAAGCGCTTCAATCCGACGTTTGTTTTCGCGAACCGCATTCAAGTCAATTGTGACTCCCATACAAAAAACTCCTTTACTCTTTGACTCCAGCTTTGACGAACGTGACCCAATCACGGTGGCCTGCGATTTGTCCTGTCACAGCCTCACGGTAACGCGAGAGCATATTCGTCGCGACCGTTTGAACGCCGCCACCAATCGAAATATTGTCGATTTCGATGACGCTCGTCACTTCAGCCGCCGTTCCTGTCAAGAAAATCTCATCTGCGACATATAGTTCGTCACGTCCGATGTGGCGTTCGATGACCTCGAACCCTTCCTCACGGGCAAGTTCGATCACCGTTTGACGCGTGATGCCGTCGAGCACCGAGCAATCGAGTGACGGTGTGAAAATTTTGTTTCCTTTTACGAGGAAGATGTTGGCGACGCTCGCCTCGCTGACGTTTCCGTTCATGTCGAGGGCAATCGCTTCGTCATATCCATCACGGACCGCTTCTCCTTTAAGGAGTTGCGAGTTCATATAGTTCGCTGCCGCTTTCGCTTGCATCGGCATCATCGTCGAAGAGACGCGGCGATACGAGGCGACTTTCGCACGGATTCCGACCGTCTTGCTGAAATATTCGCCGAGCGGCCAGCACGAGATCGCGACGTGTACTTTTGTTTCCTGCGTCGGCATGAGTGCCTGCCAAGGTGTGCCGAGGAAAACGAATGGGCGGATGTAACAAGCTTCAAATCCGTTGCGTTCAATCAATTCGATTGTTGCTTGTTCGAGCTCATCGACCGTGTACGGCAAGTCGACGTGATAGTATGCACACGAACGAACGAGTCGCTCCAAGTGTTCACGGAGTCGGAAGATGGCCGGGCCTTCCTCTGTGTGGTATGCCCGAATCCCTTCAAAGAACCCACTACCGTAGTGAATTGCGTGCGTCATGATACTCGTGTTCGCATCACTCGGCTCGATCCAAGCCCCGTCTTGCCACATCCATTGTCCATACTGTTCCATTGTTCAACTCTCCCATTCATTTTTGATATTTTCTGTCTATTATACGTTACAGGGAGCGTAAGTCATCAACAAGTTGTGTTTTTTCTGCGGTTTTTTCATCTTTTTGCTTAATGACGCGGGCTGGTGTACCGGCAACGACGACGCCTGGCGGTACGTCTTGCGTGACGACACTACCTGCTGCGACAACGGCATTTTCACCGATGCGGACGCCTTCCAAAATGACGGCGTTCGCACCGACCATGACACCGTCTTCGATGATGACCGGATCTTTTGAAGGTGGCTCAAGAACACCCGCCACGACAGCGCCAGCGCCAAGGTGGACGTTTTTCCCGAGTGTCCCGCGGGCACCGATGACCGCGTTCATATCGACCATCGACCCGTCACCGATGACGGCACCGATATTGATGACAGCACCCATCATGACGACGACGTTGTTCCCGATTTGAACGTGGTCGCGAATGAACGAACCTGGTTCGATGCGGGCATTCAACTGCGTCGTATCGAGCATCGGTACGGCGCTGTTCCGGCGATCGTACTCGAGGTGCGTGTCCGTGATGACGGCAGCGTTCGCTTCTAGGAAAGCAGCCGCACGTTCAGCCGTTGTAAGGAACAGTTTCGACTCGTCTGTTCCAAAAGCTTTGGCATCTTCGATTGTCAGACCGGCCAATTGACCGTTAACGTACAATTTGACAGGCGTTTCTTTCTTGGCATCTTTAATGTATTGCGCGATTTCATAAGCGTTTGTGAGTAACATGAGTGGCCTCCTCGTATAGGTTCGTTAAATTGTATAGTCCGGCTGGGCGGTCAAGAATCGTTGCCGCCGCAGCGAGTGCCCCGTTCGCGAAGACGCGTTTGGACAGGGCCGTGTGTTTCAATTCAAGCATTTCGTCGTCTCCGGCAAAGAGGACGGTATGTTCTCCAAAAATCGTCCCCCCGCGTACCGAATGCATGCCGAGTTCATCGGCTGCACGCGCTTCGCGGCGCGGTGTCCGGTCATATACCGGTGTCACGTCGCGTTTCGCCTCGATGGCACGGGCGAGCAATTCCGCCGTCCCGCTCGGTGCATCGACTTTTTTGCGGTGGTGCGCCTCAATCACTTCGATGTCATAACCGAGCGTGAGCGGGACGAGTTGGTCGAGCAACTGTTTCAGGAGCGCGATCCCATAAGACGTATTATACGACTGGAAAATCGGGATCTCCTGAGACGCCGCTTCAATTTTGGCGAGCTCTGCTTCCGAGAAGCCCGTCGTCGCGATGACGAGCGGGATTTGCTTGGCTTTCCCGAACGCGAGTACGTCATCCAACAACGCCGGGTTCGAGAAGTCGATGACGACATCGACGTCGGCCTCTACATCTTGTATCGAGACGGGATGTTCCCCTCCGGCCGGTGAGACGATGGCTGCAACGGTCAAGTTTTGTGTCCGTGCGACTTCTTCGACGATCTGTCCCATCGCGCCGTATCCATGAATGAGTAAGTTCACTGTCTCACCTCATTGAACTGCTCCATTGCCGATAACAAGCGGGCCTCGGCCGTCGCGCTCATCGGGACGAGCGGGAGACGTGGTGCACCGAACTCGAAGCCGCGTGCATTCAATGCTGCTTTGACCGGAATCGGATTCACTTCCGCGAACAATTCGTCGATGACCGGGAGCAGTCGGAGCTGCCATGTGCGTGCCGTTTCCAAATCTCCGGCGAGGAGCGCTTCAGCTAATGCGACCGTTGCACCCGGATAGACGTTCGAAAGGACCGAGACAACACCTTGCGCCCCCCAAGCCATATAAGGAAGGATTTGATCATCGTTCCCGCAATAGACTGGGAAGCCTTCCGGCACGTGCGCCATCATTTGAGCCATCACTGAGATATCCCCGCTCGCTTCTTTGAGCGCAGCGATGCGTGGGTGATCAGCGAGTTCCCCAACCGTTGCCGGATCAAGGGCGACGCCCGTCCGCGATGGTACGTTGTAGAGCATGAGCGGAATCGGTGACGCGTCGGCAATCGCTGTGAAGTGGGCAATCAGACCCGCTTGCGTCGACTTGTTGTAATAAGGCGTGACGACCATCGCCATCTCGGCTCCGAGTTCGGCGGCCCGTTTCGTCTTTTGAATGCTGAGCGCCGTGTTGTTCGACCCGGTTCCGGCGATGATAACGGCGCGGCCGGCAGCGACTTCAATCGCTTTGACGAGAAGCGTCTCGAACTCTTCGTCCGTGATGGTCATGCCCTCACCAGTCGTTCCCCCGATCACGAGACCGCTGACACCTTCTTTAATTTGATCTTCAATCAACGCTTCCCACGCTGTGAGATTTAGCTGACCGTCTGCTTGAAACGGTGTAGCGAGTGCGGTTGCGACTCCTGTGAACATATAATCTCCCCCTTATTTCGTAGCAGTCTGCCCAATCATGCATTGGGCGATTTGGACGGCGTTCGCTGCCGCGCCTTTTCGAACGTTATCAGCGACGCACCAAAGATGGAACGTGTT
Source organism: Exiguobacterium sp. s194 (assembly GCF_018618275.1). Lineage (NCBI taxonomy): Bacteria > Bacillati > Bacillota > Bacilli > Caryophanales > Exiguobacterium > Exiguobacterium sp. s194. The sequence goes on from NZ_JACSLT010000007.1 coordinate 160,510, forward strand.
CGGCTGTGACTCGTCGACACGGATACGACCGACGTACACGTCGTCTGTCCCGTTCGCATCGAGCGGTGTCGGATAGACGAGCTCCGCTGGGTTATCCATCAAGACGATACCTGGCGCGTCCGCGAGCACGGCTTTCACTTCGGCGAGCGTCGCGTCGCGGTCGAGCGTGACTGTGATGGAGACGGCGTGGCTGTTGCGGACCGGGACACGGACACATGTTGCGGTGACACCGAGGTTCGGCGCGTTTAAAATCTTGCGTGTCTCTTCAATCATCTTCTGTTCTTCTTTCGTATAACCGTTCTCTAAGAACACATCAATGTGTGGCAAGACGTTATCGTAAATCGGATACGGATAGTTCTTCGGCTCTTCCCCACGTGCTCCGCGTTCCAAGTCTTCAATCCCTTTTTGGCCCGAGCCAGAGACGGCTTGATACGACGTATAGGCGACACGCGTCAATCCGTATACTTCCGCGAGTGGTGCGAGCGCGACGACCGATTGGATCGTCGAGCAGTTCGGGTTGGCGATGAGCGTCTTGTCCGGGCTCAGTTCGACTCGGTTCACTTCCGGTACGATGAGCGGAATGTCCGCCTGCATCCGGAATGCACTCGAGTTGTCGATGACGATGACACCTTGTTCACTCAGGCGAGGCGCATATTGTTCACTGATGCTCCCACCGGCTGAGAAGAGCGCGATATCGATTGGGTCCGCATAAATCGCGTCCGACAGTTCCCGGATGACGACGTCCTTGCCGTTCACGTTCACGGTCTTCCCGGCCGAACGAGATGATGCGTACAACATCAATTCGTTAATCGGGAATTCATACTCGGTCAATACTTCAATCATCTTTTGGCCGACGGCACCGGTCGCACCGACGACGGCTACGTTATACATGTGGCGTCCTCCTTATAACTTGAAGCGGGTCGCGATGGCCGCGACGGCTGCTTCGACGTCTTGTTCGTTAATCGTGTACGAGATGCTAATCTCGGATGTCGTGACTTGATAGAATGGGATTCCGCTCTCGCGGAACGTGGCGAACAGTTCGGCTGCGACACCGGTCGCGTCACGCATGCCGATGCCGACGACCGAGATTTTCGCATGCTCGGTATGACGGTCGATTTTGATTTGTGGGAACGTCTCAGTCAGTTCCGCGAGCGCCTCTTCGAGAAACGCTTCTTCATCGAGCGGACAGGTGAACGACAGGAATACTTCACCATCGAACGCGGTCTGACTGATCATATCGATATTGACATGACGCTGTGACAATTTCTCGAAAATGTCGGCAACTCCTGCCACCGAATGTGGAATATGTTTGATTGAGACGCTGAGCACGTTCTTCACGACGCTCACGCTCGTCACCGCTTTTTGTTCCATCGCCTGTGTCATATCCATGATCCATGTTCCTCCTTCGCTCGCAAGCGTCTTTCCTACAAAGATGTTCACATCAAATTTTTTCGCGAGCTCTACGCTACGCATCTCCATCACTTTCGACCCGAGCGCGCTCATCTCCATCATCTCGTCATACGAGACGGTATCTAATCGGCGGGCCGTCGGATGGATGCGCGGGTCAGCCGTATAAACACCGGCGACGTCTGTGTAAATCTCACAGCGTTTGCTGAGGACGGCGGCCAAGGCGACAGCGGTCGTATCCGATCCGCCTCGTCCGAGCGTCGTCACATCACCGAACTCGTTGACACCTTGGAAACCGGCGACGATGACGACGTCATATGTCCGGAGCTTCTCTTCGAGCACTTCTTTGCGAATCGCCTTGATTTTACTTTTCGTGTGAATGCCCATCGTGTCGATCCCGGCTTGTTGTCCGGTAAGCGAGATGGCAGCCACGCCTCGAGAGTTTAAAGCGATGCTGAGCAGGCTGATCGTCTGCTCCTCACCGACCGCGAGCAAGCGGTCCAGTTCACGAATCATCGGGCGTTCCGTGATTTGTTTGGCGAGTGACAACAGTGAGTCAGTCGTTTTCCCCATCGCGGAGACGACGACGACAAGTTTTTCTCCGGCCGCGGCCCGTGTCTGTAAATATTCGGAAATGGCCTGGATTTGTTCAATCGTGGCAACGGAGCTGCCTCCAAATTTCAATACGGTTGTCATCAGGTTCCCCACTTTCATGATGTCCACCAACAGAAAAAGCGGCAGACCGGTAGGAAGCACTCTCCCTACGGTCTGCCGCTTGTACGCGCAGTTGAAAAACGATTAAAGAATCGTTCCGTAGATAGCGCTCCATGGCATTTCATCCATGGCAGTGTAGGCGTTATTCACGACTACCCCAGCCTTCGTTCGTACGCATGCGAACGTCGACTTCGGCGAAATTCCCCTTTCGGCTCGATCCGGAATGCGTCCGTGTCGATCAAGCGTACTCATGTCATTCGCAACCTCTATCTGTCAGTTGTTAGTTTTAGTTATAACAAATGCATCCCGGCTTGCCAACCTTTTTTTAGAAAAAAGGAAAATTTCTAAAAACAATCACCATGTCTTCTTCATCATCCGATGCGGGATGTCCGCGTCTAAAAATTCGTCACCATACGCCTCGTATCCGAGACGCTCATAGAAAGGGAGTGCCGTCAGTTGAGCGCCAAGTTTGAGCTCATGTAACTCGCTCGTCCGGGCGACGGACTCGATAGCGAGCATAACCTCCTTGGCATACCCGTTGCCGCGCGCCGAAGCGAGTGTGGCGACCCGCTCGACTTTCCCGACCGCGTCACCGATTGGACGCAGACGCGCCGTCGTCACCGGCTCACCGTCCACTGTCCCGACGAAATGGATGCAGTCTGGGTCAAGCTCATCATACTCGATTTCAGGGGCGATGCCTTGCTCGTGAATAAACACTGTCGCCCGCACAACCCGTGCCTGTTCAATCAGTTCTGCTCCCGTGCCGTGCTCACTCTTCAACATGATACCATCCCTTCCTGAAGCCGTTTCACGATTTCTGCCGTCGCGCGTTCCAACTCGATGACCGATTCGAATCGGGCCTGGGCTTGTTTATGACTGCCGCCACCGCGACCGATGCCGAGGTCGTCGAGCGTCCGTTTTAAGAATTTACCGATAGCGATGTCATGTGTCCCGTCATGCATGAGCCATAGCTTTTGACCCGTATGATTGGCTCCGACAGCGATTCGGCCCGTCGCGGCGATGCGTTCGACGATGGTCGTCGTCAACGTCTCCGCTTCCGTCTTACCGATATGGGTGATGACGTAATTGTCTTCCTGCAAAAAGGCAGCGACTTTCGCTTTCGCGACGCGCGCCTCGAGCGCCTTCACTTCCTTGTCCCGCTCGAGACGAAGATTTCGTTCCTCGAGGACACGGGCAGCGACCGTCTCGTTCGTCGTCGATAACGTTTGGTGAATCGTCCGCAACGCCGTCCGTGACGAATGGATGGCGGACAAGGCCCGGTGACCGGCAACATACGTCAAACGAACGTTCCCACGAACTTTCTTCATCGAGGTCACATGGACGATTCCAAGTTGGCCGGTCGTCTCGACATGTGTCCCACCGCACGCGTTGTAATCGAGTCCCTCAATGTCGACGATCCGGATCATCCCGGTGCGATCGGTCGGTTTGCGTAACCGATCGACCTCGACCTCTGCGGACGCGAGTTCGTACGTGGAGACGGGACGGTTCTCAAAGATGATGCGTTGCACGTCTCGTTCCAACGACTCGATTTGAGTCCAATCGAGCGTCTCTGTCTCGATTTCAAGCGACGACTCCTCTTGTCCGATGCCGAAGCTGAGCGTCTGAATGCCGTATTCGTCTTCCAATAAAGCTGTCAACACGTGCTGAGCCGTGTGTTGAATCGAGTGGTCGTGACGGATCGCTTCATCGACTATGCCGGTCACGAACGTCCCACGTTCGAGCCCCGGTTCGACTAAATGCCAGACGACCTCCTCGACCCGTTGCACATCGAGAACGGGTCGTCCGTCGAGTGTTCCGACGTCCGGAGGTTGGCCCCCGCCTTCCGCATAAAATAATGTGGATTCAAGCGCGACCCACGTCCCGCGCGCATCGGTGCGCACGTCGGTCACCGTCGTTTCAAATTGCCATGGCTTCATCTTGATCGCCGCCTTTTCTGTAGGATATGTTCAGACAACTAGTCTAATTTGGTCTATAATAAGAAACACTTACTTTAGCAGTCAGGAGCGATATGCATGTTACAGATTGATAAACAATCACCGCTACCTATTTATTATCAAATCGAAGCCTATTTAAAGCAACAAATAGATGCCGGCGAGCTCCAACCCGGGGAATCCATCCCATCCGAACGGGAGTTTTCCGAGCGCTATAACGTGAGCCGGATGACGGTCCGCCAAGCCATCACAAACTTGGTCAACGCCGGTTATTTGAGCCGTCAAAAAGGCCGAGGCACGTTCGTCGCCAACAAGAAAATCACGATGGCCTTGTCCGGATTGACAAGTTTCTCGGAAGAAATCAAACATCGGGGCATGCGTCCGTTTAGCCGCCTGTTGTCGTTCCAGACGATTTCAGCCCCGGCCAAAATCGCCCAAAAATTGAGCGTCGCGCTCGACACGCCCGTCTATGAGATGCGACGTCTCCGTCTCGCCGATGAGAACGTGCTCGCCCTCGAGACGGCATACATCCCGGTCGCCTTACTACCGAACTTGACCGAGACAGATGCCGTCGGTTCGATTTACGAGTTCGCCGAGCAGTCGGGGCTCCGGTTGAAGAATGCGACCCAAACCCTCGAGGCGAGGAGCGCGGGACCGGAGGAAGCAAAGCTGTTGACGATTTCTCCGAACGCCCCTGTGCTCTTAATCGACCAACGGACGTATCTCGAGAACGGGGACATGTTCGAGTATAGCCGTTCCTTGTTCCGCGGCGACGCCTACTCATTCACCGTCGCGATGGAACGCACATAAAAAATGGTTTGCCGCGGACGGCAAACCATTTTTTATTGTGCTTCGTACGTGATTCCAGCTGGGTCGTACATATACGTCTCAAGCTCGGTATCGGTCATCGGCTCGACTTCATTCCCGGCATCGGCCTGTTGGACGCGATAACGAACTTCTTCGAGCAACGGCTCGTTCAAGAAGTAATAGAAATGACCGTCGACACCGCGGGCCCCTTCACCGGTCAACTGATATTGAACCGTGTTGTTGAGGGCGCCGACGTCCTCGATTAAACGCATATAATCGTTCGGACCGAGCGTCGTCTGCATGTTGTCCCCGACTGCTTTCAACACTTTGTCGTAGTTGTTGATGAGCGACGTGCCGAGCGCTTGGTCAAGGACGGCATTGATGACTTCCATCTGACGCTGTCCGCGACCGATGTCTCCGCGTGGGTCGTCATAGCGGTTACGGACGTAAGCGAGTGCCTCTTCGCCCGATAACTGCTGAAGCCCTGCTTCGACTTGGACGACTTCTCGTGAGGCGTCGTAACTCTTCTGTTCAGACGAGAACGGGACGTCGATTTCGACCCCGCCGACGGCATCGATGAAGTCGACGAACCCTTGGAAGTTGAGGGAGACGACGTGGTCGATGTCGATGCCGACCAAGTCTTCAATCGTGTTCGTCGCCATCCGCATACCGTTGTTCGGGTTCGATTCATCCATCGACCCGAAGTAATAGGCGTGCGTGATTTTGTCTTGATCGAGACCCGTCTTACCGTACGGGATATTGAAGCCCGTATAGTCGATGTTGACGTACGAGTCACGCGGGATGCTGAGCATCGTCGTCTGTTTGTTTTTCTTATTCAGAATGACGACAATCATGACGTCAGACCGACCATACTCGCCGCGCGCTTTCTTCTGCGGGGACAAGTCCGTCCCGAGCACGAGGAAGCTCTCGGTATCCTCTTTATCAAATCGAGTCGGTTCGATAGTCGGATCATCCTCAAGCGTCACTTGAGTACCTGACAGCATGTTATGCGCTTTATAAAAAGCCGTTCCATACATGCTTGAGCCAACGATGACGGCAATCAATACAAGGGCGCTGAACAGCTTATAAAACGCAGACGGGCCTTTGCGCCGTCTACGAGCTTGGGTTCTTGAATTCATGAGTTTCTCCTTCGCGATCGAATGATATGAGCTTCACCTATTATAGAGGAAACCTCGACTTTTGTCGAAAACGTTTTGATTACAAATCCATTTCCATACAATTTCCCACAGTTAACGAGAAAAAAACCTGGAGACACTTGTCTCCAGGTCATCAAGCTCGGATCGAAAAGAATCGGTCGGCCGCTTCACTGCCACGCGCCTGTAACACATCGCTACAAGCCGAGGCCGCCTCGGCATCGAGCACGATGGTCACACTTGGATGCGCCTGTAAGATGGAAGCCGGCCAGTCAATCGTCGGCACGCTCTCAATCATGTGATGCACCGCTTCGGCTTTACGGGTACCGGTCGCGACGAGGACGATCTCGCGTGCGTTCATAATCGTATCGAGTCCCATCGTGATGGCCTGCGTCGGCACGTCTTCGATTGAATCGAAGAAACGGCGGTTCGCTTCACGCGTCGACTCGGTCAGTTCGGTCACATGCGTCTTCGCATCGAGCGCGGTACCCGGCTCATTGAAGGCGATATGTCCGTTCTCTCCGATGCCTAGCAATTGCAGGTCGACACCAATCGAGCGGACGAGCTGTTCATAGCGAGCCGCTTCCGCTTCCGGGTCGGCCGCGTCACCGTGAGGCAGATGGCTCTGTTTGAATGGGATGTCATTGAACAGCTTCTCTTCCATGAAGTGATGATAGCTTTGCGGATGACTCGGCGCGAGCCCGATATACTCATCAAGATTGACGCTCGTCACATGACTGCAGTCGAGCCGATCTCGTTTGAACATCTGATACATCCCGACCGGTGTACTGCCCGTCGCGAGTCCGAGCACGAAATCGCGCTTCCCGGCGACCCGTTCCTTGATGAGTGTATATGCGATTTCTTCTGCGTCCGTCGGTGTGTTCGCCACTAATATGTTCATTGCATGTCCTCCTTCGAATAACTGACCTGTCCTTGATGAATCGTCGTCACGACCGTCATCGCGTCATCCCAAATGACGAGATCCGCGTCGAAGCCAGGCGCGATGGCCCCTTTGTTCGTCAAACCGAACTCACGCGCTTGGTTCGCCGACGTCATCTTCACCGCTTCTTGCACCGTGCATCCCGTGTATAACAGCATGTTGCGGAACGCCGCGTCCATCGTCAAGACGCTGCCGGCCAAGTTCCCGGCTTCGAGTCGAGCCGCCCCGCCTTCGACGATGACCGGTTGACCCCCGAGTTCATAACGGCCGTCCGGAAGACCTTTGGCGCGCATCGCATCCGTAATGACGACGAGACCGTCTGCCCCTTTCATGCGATAGGCGAAGTCGACCATCTCGTGACGGCTGTGAATCCCGTCTGGAATGATTTCAACCATGACGTCCCGCTCCAACAGACAATAGCCGACCGTTCCCGGCTCCCGATGATGAATCCCTCGCATCTGATTGTATAAGTGCGTGCCATGCTTGACGTTCGCTTCCTTGTTCTCGGCAAACGTGGCGTTCGTGTGTCCGGTCGATCCGATTGCACCGGTCTCACCCATCACCTGTTCAAGCTCACGTGCTCCCGGACGTTCCGGCGCATACGTGACGAGGCGAATGTGACCGCCCGCTTCCTGTTGCCATGTGCGGAATTGACTTGCATCGGGATCGATAATATATTCGGCCGGCTGTGCCCCCGCATTGTCGACGTTGACGAACGGTCCCTCTAGATGGATGCCGACGAGTGACGTGTCTCCCGCCTCGATGACAGTCCGGGCTGCTTGCAACGCCTTCGTAATGGCAGTCGGTGACTGTGTAATCGTCGTCGCAAAATAAGACGTCACACCTTCAGCGAGCATCGAACGGCTGAGATGACGTAGTCGATCCACGTCCGCATCCATCGTATCGACGTCGTAACCGCCATGGATGTGGACGTCAATCATGCCTGGCGTCACGAGTGCCCCACGAACGTCAATCTCTTTATCTGTTCCTGCCTGATAGTCCTCCATCGCACCGACGCTCACAATCGTCTTGCCATCGAATTGGATATAGCCTCGTTCGCACGTTTCGTCCCCCGAAACGATGTGTGCATTGATGATCACCATAATCGGTCATCCACCTTTCTTCAAGTAGCTTCATCGTTATCATATCAAAAACCAGTATAGTTGTATAGACCAATATTACTAACTGACAAACTCGATTTCCCCAGTTCTTTGCCCATCCTGTTTCCCCCTCAAACAACAAAAAGGCTGACGCCGTAGCGTCAACCTGTCTCGGTTAGGATGTTTCGTTCGTAATCGGTTGGGCCTCATACCGTTTGACGATATGAATGAGACGCATGACCAGCAACACGGCTCCGGCCGCTAGACCCGCAATCAAACCAATCCAATAGCCGTCCGGTCCGAAACCGAACTGTTCGGCAAGCGCATAGCCGAGCGGGAGGCCGATGACCCAATAGGCGATGAGCGACAAGATGAGCGTCACGTTGACGTCCTTGAACCCGCGTAAAATCCCTTGAATCGGGGCGGCGACCGCATCCGATAATTGGAAGAAGACCGCAAAAATCATGAAGTGGGCCGCGAGTTCCACGACGGCCGCATCGTTCGTATAGATGGCCGCAACCCGTTCATTTTGCCAAAACAGAAGCGCTCCCGAGAATGATGACACACCGAGACAAAGGACGATACCGATTTTGGCATAGCGTACGGCATCCTTCAGCCTCCGGGCCCCGAGCTCATAGCCCACGACAATCGTCAGCGCGCTCGACGCGGACAACGGCAACATATAGACAAATGAAGCGAAGTTGATGGCCGCTTGGTGGGCCGCGACGATATTGTCTCCATATTCACTCAAGAGCAACGTCACCGCCGCAAAGATGCTCACTTCCGCAAAAATGGCGAGACCGATTGGTGTCCCGAGCTTGAGCAGTTCTTTCTGTCTCGGCCAGAAGATACGCTCCACTGAGCGCAAGAAACGATATTCAAGGAAAGGCTTGCCGTTCCGGACAAACGCGAACGCCATAAAGAAGAGCAACCAATATGTGATGGCCGAGGCGATTCCCGCCCCGACACCGCCATAGGCCGGGACGCCGAGTTTTCCAAAGATGAAGATGTAATTTAATCCGACGTTAATGGGTAACCCTAATAGTATAAGTAGCATCGAGATTCGCGTTTTGCCGAGCGAGTCCATGAGCGTGCGTAGCACGTTGAACAAGAACATCGGCAACACCCCGAATCCGAGTGCGAGCAAATACCCTTTGGCAATCCGTTTCCCTTCCTCACTCAGTCCCATGCCGTCGACAGCCGTCGGGACGAGCCAAAAGCCGAGCACGAGCGTCGCGATGCTCAGACCGATCGCTAAGTATACGCCTTGGTACAGCGTCCGTTGAATCTGCTGGATATTGCGGGCCCCGAGCGCCTGGGCGACGATTGGGGCGACAGCGAGCAGAATCCCGCTCAACCCCGTATACACCGGCATCCATAAACTCGACCCGACACCGACACCCGCCAAATCGACGGCGCCGGCTCGGCCCGACATGACTGTGTCAAAAAAGCTGATTAAGTAAAAGGACACTTGTGTCACCAAAATCGGGAAGAAGATGGTGAAGAACAGTTTGATTTTTTCATTTAGTGAATGTGTTTGATACATGGGCAACCTCATCTCATTTCAGAAAGGAAAAATTAGAATGAATCAACGGAATGCGGAAAAATTAAAATATGAGCTGTTAGAGACGTGGAACACGTTCAATCATTATATGACCGAGGCGCTCACGTTTCAAAACAGTGAAGATATCCACCAAGCCCGGGTCCATCTACGCAAGCTATTGACGTTCATGCAACTGTACGACACGAAGCCTTCGACGTATCGTCAATTGAAACAGTTGATGGAGGCGCTGGGTGCGGTGCGTGACGGAGACGTCCTGCTTGAAGGGCTCGCCGTCGAGACCGAGCTCGATCAAGCTTTTGTTGAGCATGTCGAAACACAACGGGCCAAGGACCGCACGCTGTTGAAAGCGCGTGTGACCGAAAAAATGACGCCTTCGCTTGACCAGCAAGTCCGTCGTTTCATCGGCGGGCAGCTGTTCCGTGCCATTCGGAAACAAGATGCGGCGGCCTTTCTCGATAAAGCCAAAGCCGAACGTAAGCGCCGCATCGCGACCCATCACGCAGCGACGAAACGGAACGACCGGCTCGATACCCTCCACAAAGTCCGGCTCGCCGTGAAGCGGGAGCGCTATTTGAATGAGTACTTATTGAACTATGAGCCGAGCGCCTCAAAAGACCAAGTTCAAAAACTGAAGCGGCTCCAGACCGAACTTGGTGATATGAATGACCGGCATCAGCTGTTGTTGCGCTGGACCGATTTCACGCCGCCCGCCGCCTTGACCGACGACTATAAAGAAGTCGTCCAGAAGCTGCACACCCGACTCGACGAATCGGTCGACGCCATCAAGCTTTAGCGCGACGTGTAGCGTTCGACGAGCAGTTCAAGCAACTTCATCCCGGCAATCGAGTTCCCTTTTGAATCAAGGGCAGGCCCAAAAATACCAAAGCCGACATCACTCAATCCGAGCTCGTGTTTGCCGGTCGCGAGAATCGCACCCGACACCCCGCTCTTTCCAGGCAGGCCGACACGGACGGCAAATTCACCCGATGCGTCGTACATGCCGCACGTCGTCATGATGGCTTTGACGATACGGACGACGCGACGCGGAATCAATTCCTCGCCTGTGACCGGGTCTTCGCCGTTACCGGATAGAATCCGGCCGATGCGAGCCAAGTCAAAACAATCGATTTCGATGGCACACTGTTTCGTATACACATCGATAATCTCATCGACATCGCCCTCGACGATTCCGTGATGGCGCATGAAATAGAGCAAGGCCCGGTTCAAGTCGGTCGTCTCGTATTCCGAGCGAGCGACTTTTTCGTTATACGTGACTTCCTCGACCGGGACATCGAGCAACGTCGCCAAAAATTGACGGAACTGATAGATTTTCAGCTCCGCCGTGTCCCCTAAAATCATGCTCGTGACCGCGAGCGCCCCGGCGTTAATCATCGGATTGAGCGGTTTCGATGGCACCGTCTCTTCGAGTTTGGCAATCGAATTGAACGCATCCCCCGTCGGTTCCATGCCGACTTTCGAGAACACGTAATCTTCTCCGAACTCCATCAAGACGTAACAGAGCGTCAACGCCTTCGAGACGCTTTGAATCGTGAACTTATGATGGACGTCCCCCGCATGAATATAAGAACCATCAGGTAGGCAAATCGCCACGCCGAGCAAATCATCTTGTACATGCGCGAGCTCCGGAATATAGTCGGCGACTTTTCCTTGTGCTGTGTACGGACGACACTCGTCGACCAAATGCGCCAACTGCTGTTCCAATACGTTCATCCAATCACCTCATGTCCGATAGTTTTTACCCGGGTCATCTTAACATATTTGAAGACGGTTAACCATCAAGTGGACCGTCTTCCTTATCCGGCTTATACCATTCCTCGTCGGCCCATATGACCGATGGGCTGTCCTCGTCACCTTCGAGCTTCTCACCATGCCGATTCATCGAGACGATGAACGCGATAATACCGACCACGACGACCGCCGCCGTTATCCCGAACCAAACCATAAGTGGTCCTCCTTCCAATCGTGACGAATTTGTCTAGAACCGTGTGAGACTTATCCTATGTCTACGTCAACATTCTCGGTACCGTTAGTAGGAATACTACATAGAAATGGGTGAATGGATTGAACAAGATTGCAATCATCGGTGGAGGGATTACCGGCATGGCCGCCGCGTATTATGCGAAACAGGCGGGAGCGCATGTCACATTGTATGAAGCAAGTGACCGGATTGGCGGAAAAATCAAGACCGTTTATCGAGACGGCTTCGTCTTAGAATGCGGGCCGGACGGATATATGGCCCGTAAGCCGACATTGACCGAGCTGATCACCGAACTTGGGCTTGACGACGATCTCGTCCGGTCGATGACCGGGACCTCGTACATTTACGTCCGGAACCGACTGCGACAGATGCCCGCAGGTTCGGTTATGGGCATCCCGACCAAGTTCTGGCCGATGGTCAAGACGGATCTGTTCACGTGGCGCGGCAAGTTTCGGGCCGGTATGGACCTCGTCTTGCCCCGCGTCTATGCGGGATCAGATATCTCGCTCGATACGTTCTTTCGGGCCCGGCTCGGGTCGGAAGTCGTTGAGGCGATGATCGAACCGCTCCTGTCTGGGATTTACAATGGTACGCTCGACGATATGAGCATCGAGTCTACTTTCCCTCAGTTTATCACGATTGAACAAAAAACACGCAGCCTGATTCTCGGTATGAAAGCATTGACACCTCCTGTCCAAGCCGGTGTCAAACCGCGCGAGGCCGGGAAATTTCTATCGCTCGGCCAAGGGCTTGGTGTCTTGATTGAGGCGCTCCGTCCATCGATTGACCGCCTCTGTCTCGGGACACAGGTCGCGGCAGTCCGGCCCCATGAAGTGGTGCTCGAGGACGGAACGGTCGAGTCGTTTGACGGCATCGTGTTAGCCACCTCGCCGAACGCGCTCGGCCCTCTACTAGGTCTCCCGGAAGCGGAACGGTTGTCGTCATTGAAACGCACGTCTTCCATCACCGTGCTCGCGGCGTTTGAGAAAACAGACGTCGAGTCACTCGACGGGACGGGCTACGTCATCGCCAAAAGCGAAGGCAACGCCTTGACCGCTTGTAGCTGGATGCATAAGAAATGGCCGCATATGGCACCCGATAACAAGGCGCTGTTACGCGTCTACATCGGCTCCGCGTTCGTTCCCGACCTGTTGACGGAATCCGACGAGACGATTGCCGACTTCGCGCTCCGTGAGCTTCAAAAAATTCAACACGTCGGTAACCCGATCTTCACGAGAGTCGAGCGTCATGTCGACACGATGCCGCAGTATGAGGTCGGCCATAAACAATACGTGCGCGCGTTCGAGGAAACATTGTCCTCCCTCGACGGCGTCGAAGCTTGTGGGGCGATTTTACACGGCGTCGGTCTCCCCGACTGCGTCGACTCGGCCAAACAAGCCGTCACCCGCATCATGGCAAGACAGGTGGTGTCCGTATGAAACAAATCGACTACAACGAAAATCCGTTCATCGTCATTTGGGAAGTGACACGCGCCTGTGCACTGTCATGCGTCCATTGCCGGGCCGAGGCCCAGTTCCATCGTTATCCGGGTGAACTCGACACCGCCCAAGGTAAGGCGCTCATCCGCGACATTCATGCGATGGACAACCCGATTCTTGTTTTCACAGGTGGCGATCCGCTCATGCGCGAAGACTTGTTCGAGTTGACGGAATACGCCGCCTCGCTCGGCATGCGCGTATCGATGACCCCATCGGCAACGCCACGCGTGACCCATGACGCCGTCAAACGGGCGAAAGATGCCGGATTGACGCGTTGGGCGTTCTCGCTCGACGGTCCGGACGCCAAGTCACACGACTATTTCCGGGGTACCCGCGGCAGTTTCGAACGGACGTTGCGCGGCATCTCTTATTTCCGGGAAGAAGGCATGTCATTCCAAATCAATACGACGGTCACGGAATATAACGTCGATCAACTCCCGGACATCGCCAAACTCGTCGGTGAACTCGGTGTGTCGGTGTGGACGCTGTTCTTCCTCGTGCCGACCGGCCGCGGGTCGCTCCTGCAGCCCATCTCCCCAGAACGGCATGAAGAAGTACTCCGCTGGGCGTTCGCTTTGCAAGAACACGTCCCATTCATCATCTCGACGACCGAAGCCCAGTTTTATCGGCGTATCGCCCGGCAAGAGAACTTGAAACGAAAACAAGTTGGATTGTCGCCCATCGGCCATCCGCATGACGATCTCGCCAAGGCACCCCGCGGCACGAATGACGGGAACGGTTTCGTGTTCATCTCGCATACGGGCGACGTGCAGCCGTCCGGTTTCTTACCGATTACGTGCGGCAACGTGAAACAAACACCGCTCGCCGAGATTTACCGGCACCACCCGGTTTTTAAATCACTACGCGATCCCGATACCCACCACGGAAAATGCGGCTACTGCGAGTATCGTTACGTATGCGGCGGCTCGCGGGCTCGCGCTTATGCCGTCACCGGCGACTATAAGGCCGAAGAACCGTACTGCATCTATCAACCTACACCTATCTCATAAACAAAGAGCGCCGGCATCAGCCAGCGCTCTTTCAATGTTTAATGCGTCACCGTCGCGGGACGAAGCGTCAACTCGTCGTTCTCGACATCGATGACGACCGTCTGGCCGTCCTCGATATCTCCGGCGAGAATACTACGGGCAAGTTTCGTCTCAATCGTCCGTTGTACGTACCGGTTGATCGGACGGGCCCCGAACTGTGGCTCATACGCCTCGTCGGCGATGAACACTTTCGCTGCATCCGTGATCTCGATTTGAATCGAGCGCGCCGTCAAGCGACTACCCATGCGCGCGACCGCTTTCTCGACGATTTGGCCGATTTGAGCCCGCGTGAGCGGATGGAACAAAATCGTCTCATCGACCCGGTTCAAAAACTCGGGACGGAAGTGGCGGCGGAGCCGCTCGATGACTTGGCGTTCTTCCGCCTCATCGATGACACCATCTTTCGCCGCTTCGAGCAAGATGTCGGCCCCGATGTTCGATGTCATGATGACGATTGTGTTTTTGAAGTCGACGACACGTCCGTGCGAATCGGTCAAGCGACCATCATCGAGCAGTTGCAGCAAGATGTTGAACACATCGGCGTGCGCTTTCTCGACCTCATCGAGCAGGAGCACCGAGTACGGGTTGCGGCGGACTGCTTCCGTCAACTGACCGCCCTCTTCATAGCCGATATAACCTGGAGGCGCCCCGACGAGACGCGACACGGCGTGTTTCTCCATATACTCGCTCATGTCGAGACGTACGATATGGTCTTCCGAGTCGAACATCGCCTCGGCGAGCGCTTTCCCGAGTTCGGTCTTCCCGACACCCGTCGGTCCGAGGAACAAAAACGAGCCGATCGGACGGTTCGGATCTTTAATGCCGGCTCGAGCCCGAATGACGGCATCACTGACGAGGCGAATCGCATCGTCTTGTCCGAAGACACGTTGATGGAGCACCGTCTCGAGGTTGAGCAACTTGTCTCGCTCTCCTTCGGTCAATTTCGTCACGGGGATCCCCGTCCATTTCGAGACGACCTCGGCGATCTCTTCCTCGGTCACTTCTTCGCGGACGAGTTCACGTGTCACCGAACCGGCGAGCCGTTCCGCTTCCGCGAGTTCACGCTCGAGTTCCGGGATACGGCCATATTTGAGCTCGGAGGCCCGGTTCAAATCGTAGCGGCTCTCAGCTTCTTGCAGTTCGAGCTTCACTTTCTCCAAGTCGCCACGGATGTGTTGCACGCGATGCGTCGACTCTTTCTCGTTCTCCCAACGGAGTCGGAGCGCGTCCGACTGTTCGCGAATCGAGGCGAGTTCTTGTTGCAGCGCATCGAGTCGTTTCTTCGAGGCGTCATCACTTTCTTTCTTCAAGGCCGCCTCCTCAATCTCGAGTTGCATGACGCGGCGTACGAGTTCATCGAGTTCGGCCGGCATCGATTCCATCTCCGTCCGAATCATCGCACACGACTCATCGACGAGATCAATCGCCTTGTCCGGCATGAACCGGTCGGTGATGTAGCGGTTCGATAAGACGGCCGCTGCGACGAGCGCGTTGTCATGAATGCGGACACCGTGGTGAATCTCGAAGCGTTCTTTCAAACCGCGCAAAATCGACACCGTGTCTTCGACGTCCGGTTCGTCGACGAGCACTTGTTGGAAACGGCGCTCAAGTGCCGGGTCCTTCTCGATATATTGGCGATACTCATCGAGTGTCGTCGCGCCGATGCAGTGGAGTTCGCCGCGGGCGAGCATCGGTTTGAGCATGTTCCCGGCATCCATCGCCCCTTCGGACTTGCCGGCCCCGACAATCGTATGCAGTTCGTCAATGAAGAGGATGATTTTCCCTTCCGCTTCTTTCACTTCGTTCAAGACAGCTTGGAGCCGCTCTTCGAACTCACCGCGATATTTGGCCCCGGCGACGAGCGAACTCATATCGAGGCTGAAAATCGTCTTATCTTTCAAGCTTTCCGGAACGTCACCGCGAACGATGCGTTGGGCGAGCCCTTCGACGATCGCCGTCTTCCCGACACCCGGTTCTCCGATTAAGACCGGATTGTTTTTCGTCTTCCGGCTCAAGATGCGGATGACGCGCCGAATCTCGCTATCACGCCCGATGACGGGATCGATTTTGCCGGTCTTCACTTCTTGAATCAAGTCGCGGCCATACTTCGTCAAGACGTCATACGTCGCTTCCGGCGACTTCGACGTGATGCGCCGATTTCCGCGGACGGCGACGAGCGCCTCGCGTAGTTTCTCTTCGGTCACACCTTTGCGCTCGAGCATGCTTTGCGCTTGGCTCTTATTCATAATGATGCCGAGCAGGACGTGCTCGACCGAGACGTACTCGTCACTCATACCGGTCGCTTCCCGCTCCGCCGTCGTCAACACGTTCAACAGCGAGGCCGAAATCATCGGCGTCGTCGGCGTTTGAAGCTTCGGTGCGTTCTTGAGTGCCATCGCGACCTCGGCCTCAATCTCGGCGACGCTCAGCTCCATTTTTTGCAGTAGGAGCGGCGCGATGCCGTCCGTTTGTGAAATCATCGATGCCAAGACGTGCCATTCGTTCATCTCGCTATGGTGGTACTGTTTCGCAAGTGCCTGCGAACTGACGATGCCTTCATGTGCTTTATCGGTAAATCGATTGAAATCCATTCTGCTTCCTCCTTAGGCTCAACGTTCGAGTTGTTCGTAAACAGATCGGTGGCCGGCGTCTAGCGGCAAGTCGACTTCGAGTTGGACGAAGAGATCCGACCGGACTTTCGAGGCGGTCATGAACCCGCGCCCTGGGATGCGCATCCGTTGACCCGGGCGTGACCCCGGTTTCACTTTCAGTTTGACCCGGCCACCATCTAATGTCGCCACGACGACTTCTGTGCCGTCGAGGAAAGCGAGCGGGCGCAACCGTTTGACGGTAATGACGTTCGCTCCTTCTCGACGGTACGTATCATCATCCGTGAAATGCAGCTCGACGTACACGTCGCCGCGGTCACCCGCTTGTCCGACCTTGCTGCTCTTACCTTTGAGCCGTAACTTCTGCCCTTCGTGGGCGCCTTGCGGGATTTTCACGTTGACCGTTCCCGTCTGGAGACGCAGACTCACTTTGGAATCAGACGTCAATTGACTGAGTGGGACGTTGACACGGACCGTCTCATCCAGGTCTTCTTCGACCGCTTGATTAAAGAAGCTACCAAACATGTCCTCGAACCCGAACGTCCGCGACGTCGTCCGTGACCCGCCGCCAAACTGACGGAACAAGTCTTCGAACTGGGCCGATCCTTCCCCATATCCGTCGCCGCTGTAAGTCCCTCCGCCGAACGTCGGTCCTTCTGGACTGCCATAGCGGTCATAGTTCGCTTTCTTATCAGGATCACTCAGCACATCGAACGCTTCTTGGATTGCTTTGAACTTGTCCTGTGCGCCCGAGTCTTTGTTCACATCCGGATGGTATTGTTTTGCCAGTTTTCGATACGCTCGCTTAATGTCTTGGTCGGACGCCTCTTTCGGCACGCCAAGGACGTCATAATAGTTTTTTGCCATCTCGTTTCACCTCACCTATTTCTTTCCCGATTCTGTTAAGTCTATTCTACCGATTTGGTCAAAGAAGGTCAAAGAATTTCCTCGTTACTTAGCATACGAAAAAAAGAAGGCATTCGTTTCATCACGATGCCTTCTTACGATTAGAAATATACTCTCGGACTGTCCATGCCTTCTTCGAACACGATGGTCACTTCTTGTTGGCCACCGAGTGAGGTGACGTTGATGCGGACCGGTACGTTCCGGTTGTACTCCCACCGGTTCTCGAGCAGACCGACGACGTGCTGGGTGAACCCGACGAGCTCGGCCCGGCTATAAAACTGGATGGGGATGTCGATTTCGATTCGTGACAACTCTCCGTTTTGATAGAAGCCTTTTCCAATCATTCCGCTGAAATCCGGGAACACATCGGCAATCCGGTCACTGAAGAGGGAGAACTTTTGGGCATCGTCGCGCACTTCGGTCGTCGCCGTGACGGACGGGAAGTAATAATAGGTCTCATCGATGGCGGTCCAGTCGTTCGCCGCCACTTCATTGGCTGAGCCGACGAATGCCGATTTGATATAGTTCCCTGGTGTCGGTGAACCTTGCGGGGCTTTCATATACAACGCGACGTTGATATCGAGGTCTTTAAAGTCCTCACGTTTCCGCAACTGGGCGACGAGTTCATTCGCCATGCGTTCTCCTTCAGCGATGACTTTCTTCTCGTCCAACTTTTCCGTATAGGTCGGACCGAAGTTCGGCGCCTGGAACACGTACTCTTGATTCAAAATCAAGGCGAACGACACACCGCCGAGTTGATACCCACTATCCGTTTTCGTCATATAGTTTTGTTCGACGAGCGATGCCAAATAGAGTGGCGACTTTTTGTTCTCTTCGACGAACTGCTCCTCGGCCACTTCGGCCGTGCCGTTCGCATATGCCGGGTTGAGCGGAACGAGACCTTCTGACGTTTTGTCTTTACGGCCAAGCAGACGCGATACATCTTCACTCGTCAATAGCTGTCCTTCTTGATAGGCGTACTTCTCCGGATCGAACGCGCCGGTCGAATGGCGCATGAGGCCGAGCTCCACTTCTTCGAGCTCGAGCGATGAGCTGACTTGACGTTGCGCCAGTCCTCGGGCCGCAGCTGGTTTAAACGGAATGACCATCTGGTAATATGAATCACGCGCTTGAATCGCTTGAGTGACCCCTTCGGCTGCCGTCTCTTCGCCTGTCGGTGTGACTTCTTCTTCCCCCATCGGGATTTTCATAGAGCATCCGCCGAGAAAAACCGTCGCGGCGAGAGCTGGGATGAGCATCTGTTTCCATTTCATCTATGTCTGAACTCCTTTAATGATTCGTTTCGTTACACTTCGTCCATTATAACAAAATCATCCGTTGAAAAAAGTGTCGAAGCGGAATCAGTGCCAATTCACAGCAAAACACCCTTCAACTCGAGTTGAAGGGTGTCCACGTCATGCTTTCGGAGATGGGCGACGTCGATGAGTCAAGAACAAGAGACCGAGCACGATCAAGACGAGTCCGAGTACCGTTCCCCACGTTTTTGTCGTGCCGGTCATCGGAAGGGTCGCTTGGTCTGGCGTCACCGGAGTCGTTGGTTCCGGCACATAAACCGATTCATCTTGGTCATCACGGTTATCGTTGCCCGGTTTTGGAAGGTTTTGCTTCACGTGCACGGTCGCCTCGACCGTCCGCGACACGCGCGCCTCACGATTGACTTCGAACGTGAACGTCGTCCGGTTCGTGAGCACTGCGCCGGCCCGCACATCATAAGATGGCAAGAGTACTTTCTCCATCTCGAGTACGACCTCTTCGCCGGGGATTAATCCGTTCTCGACTTCGGCCAGAGCACGCATGCCGTCTCGGAGCGTCTCGGTCGTCTCGCGCTGTTCTTTGGTCGTCAACGCCCCGCTCGTCCATTCGTCGATGACGTCGACGAAGTACAAGGTGACGTTCGACGTGTTCGTGATTGTATACGTATAGCGAATCGCCTCACCTGGATGCACCGTTTCGGGACGCGCCGTCTTCGTGACGGTGAAGTCAGCTTGATTCAATAAGACGATTTGTTGGCTCTCGGCATCGATGACTCGACCGTAAGCATCGGTCGCAGCGACGCGGAACACGTTCCCGATTTCAGGAGCGCTCGTCCGATCGTAATCGGTTGGAATCAATAAGTTGACGGTCGCCTCGACTCGTTCCCCAGCGAGAAGCCCATCATCGCCGACGAGTGCCAATAAGCGCTCGCGGACGTTTGCATTGAACGTGTCGACCGCCTTGGCGTCGATGTCGCCGCTAAAAAACTCATCTTCGATGGATGTAATCGTGAGCGCCGTCTCGCCTGTGTTCTCGATAACGAACGTATACGGAATCATCCCACCGACGACGGCTTGATCAATGTTTGCCTCTTTCCCGACCTCAAGGCCAATCGTCTCGTTCGGTACGACCGTGACGCTCGCTTCCGTACAAGCTGCCGGAACGGTCTCGTCTTCAACACCGATACAGAACGTATTCGTCACAACGGTCTCACTCGTCACGTCTGGTGCGAACGTGTCGAACTGAATCGTCGTCGTTCCGACCGGTATCGTCGGGAACGTCCAATCAAAGGCAGGCGGTCCGCTCACGGTCGTTGGAGCGACCGAGCCTTCCGGACCGAGCACTTCGACCGAATCCGCGACGACGGTCAACGCTTCGGGCACTGTGTCGGTCACAGATAAGTTCTCAATCGGAGCGCCCGTCACATCGATAACGAGCCGATACGTCACCAAATCTCCGCCTAACACACGTTCAATCGGCCCGTCGGCACCGAGCACCAATTGATCGATGGCAACTGCTGGACTAGCGGAAGGTGCGGCCACTTCTTCTGTGACAGGTTCCTCTGGTGAGGGCTCCGGTTCAACGAGCGGGGGCTCGACCGGTATGTCGACGTCCGGAACCGTCTCCGTCCCGTCACCACCCGGTTCGCTCGACTCGCCTGCAAGCTCCTTCATCTGAAACGCATAGACGGCGTTCGGAAATGAATAAGGAACACCGGCTTTGTCATACAAGGTGACTTGATCGATCGTCGTCAAGTCGATTTCTGTCGCATCAATCATGAACCGCCAAATCGTTGACGTCTCACGCGCCCCGTAATACGTGACGTCTGCGTAAATCAAACTCGCGTCATCGTACGCTTCGATTTCTTCAGGGCTCAAATCAATTTGTGCATAAATTGGCATAGGTGTCATTGTCGTGTTCGCGTAACTTCCATGCGGTGCCCACATGCCAATCAATACGAGGACGAATGTGATGAGTGCGATGAAACGTCGGTTGGTGCGTTGCATGATGGTCCCCTCCTCTAAGGTGTGACGAACGTCTGCGATGACACGCTCCGGCACAGGAGAGGGATGGAGGATGAGTGTGCGCGAGTCGTGGTGTAAGGTCTTGGTGTCGAAAAGTATTTGTAGATACTAATCATTACCCGTCCCGTGAGGACCCGAACCTGCTCGAAAACGGAAACGTTTTAAAATCAGGTCAATGAAAAAAGGCCCTCCCACCGGAGGACCTCATTCAAGATGGGTCGGCTAAGAAGGCGAGCAACGCCGCCTCATCCCACACTTCGATGCCAAGTGACTCGGCTTTCGTCAATTTCGAACCTGCCTTCTCACCGGCGACGAGGAGGTCGGTGTTCTTGCTGACGCTGCCTGTGACGCTCGCACCGAGCAGTTCGAGTTGCTTCCCGGCTTCGCCACGCGTCATCTCATGCAGTTTCCCGGTCAAGACGACCGTCTTTCCGGCGAGTGGCGCATCGGCGTCGACCGGTCGTTTCGCACCTTTGAACGTCAAATTGACACCTGCCGCTCCGAGGTCACGGACGAGGTCACGCGCTTCCGGCTTCTCGAAGTATAAGACGATCGATTCAGCCATCTTCGTACCGATGCCATCGATGGACGTCAATTCGTCGACCGATGCCTCCATGACCGCTTCCATCGTCTCGAACCGTTCCGCAATCAACACGGCCGCTTTTTGGCCGACGAGGCGGATACCGAGCGCGAACAAGACACGCTCGAGCGAATTCTGTTTCGATTGTTCAATCGCCGCGAGCAGATTCGTCACCGACGTCTCGCCCATCCGGTCGAGCGCGAGCAACGCATCCCGGTCGAGACGATACAGGTCGGCCACGTTACGGACGAGGTCAGACGCATGGAGTTGCGTAATCACTTTCTCGCCGAGCCCATCGATATTCATCGCCGGGCGCGATACGAAATGAATCAGCCCTTCGAGCAGTTGGGCCGGGCATTCTGGATTGACGCAGCGATGGTCCGCCTCGCCTTCTAACCGGACGAGTTCAGATTCACAAGCTGGACAATGCGTCGGGAAGACGATTTCCGTCTCCTCCCCGGTCCGCTCACTGACGAGCGCCGAGACGACGGCCGGGATGACGTCCCCGGCTTTCTTGATGACGACGCGGTCTCCGATGTGAAGGTCCTTCTCTACAATGAAGTCCTCATTATGGAGCGTCGCATATGTCACGGTCGAACCGGCGACCGAGACCGGTGCAAAGCGCGCGCGCGGCGTGACTTTCCCGGTCCGTCCGACACTGAAGTCGACGTCTTCAATCGTCGTCACGACTTCCTCGGCCGGGAACTTATAGGCGACGGCCCAACGCGGACTCTTCGCCGTGAAGCCGAGCTGTTCTTGCTCTTCGTAAGCTGCGACTTTGATGACGATGCCGTCAATCTCGTACGGCAACTCCGACCGCTTCGTCACATACGTTTCAATATAGTCCCATAACTCATCGGCCGTATGACACGTCGTGTATTCTTGGCTGACGGCAATCCCGAGACGGCGCAAATATTCGAGCGACTCGTCATGCGAGGCGACGAGATCGTCCGTCGAGACGAGCCCGTAGGCGAAGAACGCCAAGTTCCGCGACGCCGCGATTTTCGAGTCGAGCTGCCGGAGCGAACCTGCCGCCGCATTGCGTGGGTTGGCGAATAGTGGTTCGCCGAGGCGTTCCCGCTCGTCGTTCAAATGTTCGAACGACCGTTTCGGCATGTACGCCTCACCGCGCACCTCGAACGTGACGTCCTCGTTCAACCGGAGCGGAATCGAGCGGATCGTCTTCAAGTTTTGCGTGATGTCTTCCCCAGTCGTCCCGTCCCCGCGCGTCGCGCCACGGACGAGCCGACCCTCTTCGTATTTCAGCGACACGGCGAGCCCGTCAAACTTGAGCTCGGCGACGAACAGCGGACTATAGCCGAGATCTTTCTCAATCCGTTCGACCCATTCGACGAGTTCTTCTTTGGAGAAGACGTTCCCGAGCGACAGCATCGGCGTGTCATGTGTCACTTTGACGAACGCATCGAGCGGGACGCCGCCGACACGTTGCGTCGGTGAATCCGGACTCCGGAGTTCCGGATAGTCCGTCTCGATTTCAATCAATTCGTTCATGAGACGGTCGTATTCCGCATCTGGTACACTCGGTCGGTCGAGCACATAATATTCATACCCGTATTGATTTAACTTTTGACGAATCGCTTCAACGCGTTCTGCCATCTCCATATGATCACCTCACGCTTTTTCGATCGGGGCAAACTTGGCGAGCAGGCGCTTGATGCCGACTGCCGGGAAAGCGATATCGAGCTCGAGCTGATCGCCTTCGCCACGCGTCTGAACGACCGTGCCTTGTCCCCATTTCTTATGATTGGCCTTGTCCCCGACGTTCCAACCGATTGATTCGGCGCCGGACGACTGGGCAAGTTTTGGTTTCGGTTTCGAGCTGAAGCCGTTCACAGGAAGTTTCCCCGGCGACTCGACTGGATTCCATGGCATCGGCTTCTTCGCTTTGCCCGATCGCTCCAAGAGTGTCTCTGGCAACTCGTGCAAGAAGCGCGACTCCGGGTTGTTTTGGAAACGCCCGTACAACATGCGGGACTGGGCCCGTGTCAAATAGAGACGTTTCTCGGCCCGCGTGATGCCGACGTATGCGAGACGGCGTTCTTCTTCCATCTCTTCCGGGTCGTTCAAGGCACGGCTGTGCGGGAACAACCCTTCTTCCATCCCAATCAAGAAGACGACAGGGAACTCAAGTCCCTTGGCCGAGTGTAGCGTCATGAGTGTGACTTGGTGCAACTCGTCGACTTCTTCGAGCGTGTCGAGGTCCGAAACGAGCGTCAAATCGGTCAAGAAGGCGACGAGTGTCTGCTCGTCACTCTCTTTCTCAAAGTTTTGGGCGACCGAGAGGAACTCTTGCAAGTTCTCAAGGCGGCTCTCGGCTTCGAGCGTCTTCTCGATTTTGAGCATCTCTTCGTAGCCTGACTTCTTCAACACTTCTTCAATCAATTCCGAGATGGACAAGTAGTCGGCCATTTGACGCAAATCGACCATCAATTGACGGAACTCGGCGAGCTTCGTCGCTGTGCGCGGCGCAATGCCCGACAGTTCGATGTCACGAATCGCTTCCATGAGCGACACGCCTTGCATCCCGGCGAAGTCGCCGAGCTTATCGACCGTCGCGGCGCCGATGCCGCGCTTCGGTTCGTTGACGACACGGACGAATGAGATGTCCTCGTCTGGGTTGGCGATTAAGCGCAAATACGCCAAGATATCCTTGATTTCTTTTCGTTCATAGAACTTCGTCCCGCCGACCATCTTATACGGGATGTTCGACTTGAGGAGCATTTCCTCGAGTCCGCGCGATTGGGCGTTCGTCCGGTACAGGACGGCCATCTCGCCGTAATCGATGCCTTCTTGGCGGAGCTCCTTCATCTGATTGATGATGAAGAACGCTTCATCCCGGTCATCCGAGGCGACATGCAAGAGGAGTTTCTCGCCTTCGACGTTCTCGGTCCAAAGCTGCTTGTCTTTTCGACCTGAGTTGTTTTGAATGACGCCGTTCGCCGCTTCCAAAATCCGCTTCGTCGACCGATAGTTTTGTTCGAGCAAGATGACGTGCGCGCTCGGATAATCCTTCTCGAACGTCAAGATGTTGGCGATGTCGGCGCCGCGCCAGCGATAAATCGACTGATCCGAGTCACCGACGACACACAAGTTCTCATGCGCCTGCGCGAGCAACTTGACGAGCGTGTATTGGGCCCGGTTCGTATCTTGATACTCGTCGACGTGGATGTATTGGAACTTCTTCTGATAAAACGCGAGCACGTCCGGCGCTTCCTGGAACAACTGAATCGCCTTCATGATCAAGTCGTCAAAGTCGAGCACGTTGTTTTGCTTCAATTTCTTCTCATACGCCGTGTAGACGTCCGAGATGACTTTCTCGTACGGGTTGTTGCCGACGAGTGCGGCCGCATCTTGCGGCGTGCGTAGCTCGTTCTTATGGTTCGAAATCATACCGAGGAGCGTCCGTGGCTCATATTTTTTCGGGTCAAGGTTCAACTCTTTAAGCACTTGCTTGATGGCCGTCAACTGATCGGACGAGTCGAGAATCGAGAAGTTCCGGTCATAACGGATGCGATCGATGTCACGCCGTAAAATCCGAACACACATCGAGTGGAACGTCGAAATCCAAATATCGTCCGCGACGCCACCGACGAGGCGGGCGATCCGGTCTTTCATCTCGCGAGCCGCTTTGTTCGTGAACGTAATGGCGAGAATGTTCCACGGCGCGATTTGTTTCGACGCCATCAAGTAGGCGACGCGATGCGTCAAGACACGTGTTTTCCCAGACCCTGCCCCGGCCATGATGAGCAACGGGCCGTCCGTATATTTGACCGCCTCCGCTTGCGGAGGGTTCATGCCTTTGACTAATTCTTCACTCAAGTTATACATAATCGTTTCCTTTCCCTATCCAAACATTTGTTCTTATTTTATCGGAGTGCTGCGACAGTCGCAAGCGCTCCTTCGAAATTGTCATAAATTACATTGCCGACGACGATCGTATCCACGTGTTCGGCCATTACTCGGGCCGACTCGTATCCGGTGATGCCGCCTCCATAAAACAGATGGGCGTCCGGCACGGCCAGTCGCACTTCTTGGACGAGCTCGACCGATCCGAACGTGCCGCTATACTCCACATACAAGGAAGGCAGGCGGAACAAACGATGTCCCGCTTCCGCATAGGCGATGGCTGTCTCGATGGACAAATCGGTCTTCGCCTCGGTCACGTGGGCCACTTTCGCATCGGGATTCAAGACGATATACCCTTGTCCGGTCACATCAGCGTGAAACAAGTGTCCGTATCGTTCGAACGCCCTCGTTTGATGACCGATGACCCAGTCCACGGTGCCCGCGTTCAAGACGGTCGGAATGAAATAGTGGTCGAAGCCTCGAATCACTTGCTCGGGATGGCTCATCTCGAGCGCGAGCGGGATGCCGCATCCTTCGAGACGAGTATAGAGCGCGAACGTGTTTTCCGCGTCGACCCCGTCCGTCCCACCGATGAGGAAAGCGTCCGTGCCCGAACGGATGAGCGCTGCGAGCGCCGAATCATTGAGCGGTTTATTCGGATCAAGTTTAAAAACGTGGCGCCACGATTGAAAATCCATTCGGCTTCCCTCCCATTCGATACCTTCTCTAGTGTAGCGATTTTTCCCGTCGCTTGCATCTGTTGAACAAAAAAAGACTTGCCGAGGCAAGTCTCAAGCACGTCTGGCGTGCGTCTTTTGTTCGCGGGCCGTCATCCATTTGGCGACGACGAGTGCGAACAGCCCGTAAACCGGGATGAACCAGAGCGGATTGGCCAAAAAGAAGCCGAGCACTGGAATCTCGAGTAACGGTGAATCTGGCGAGCAGAGCGCCGTTCCGTTCACGACCGCGATGAACGGTAAGACCGGGACGGCGAACACGTAACCAAAATTGATCCAAAAAGCCTTCATGATCTGAGCTCCTTAGCCTAAGATGATTGATTCTTTCGGATAGTTGTACATCCGTTTCGGCTGTCTCCGCTGCAAAATCAAGATGAAGGCGATGACACCGATTCGACCGATGAACATTAAAATCGTGAGTACCCATTTTCCGACGTTACTGAACTCTGCCGACAGACCGACCGACAAGCCGGTCGTTCCGAACGCCGAGCACGCCTCGAACAAGATGCGGGTAAGCGATGCGTCTTCAAAGAAGGTGAGCACCATGACCCCCGTGAGCAGGACAGCGAGTGACACCGTGATGATGACGAACGCTTTCCAAATATCCTCGAGCACAATCTCGCGCCCGAAAATTTTGATGGACGAGTCCCCGCGAATGAACGCGACGACCCCGAGCACGGCGACGGCGAACGTCGTCGTCCGAATCCCCCCGCCGACCGAGGACGGGGACGCCCCGATGAACATCAGAATCGATAACAATAACATACTGCCTTCCGAGAACAGGTTGACGTCTACCGTCGTCAAGCCCCCGTTTCGCGTCGTCACGGACTGGAACAAGGAATCCGAGAGCGCGAGCCAGAGCGGTAATTCTTTGAAGGCGTTATTGTATTCAAATAGAAACAAGCCGACGGTCCCGACCGCAATCAAGATGAAAAACGTCGATACCGTCAATTTCGTAAACAACGAGAAGCGGCGCGGGAAATTCTCGCGTTTTCGCATAATGCGGTTCGTCAAATACGTGCGAATCTCGACGAGGACCGGGAAACCGATGGCACCACCGGTCATGAGCGCGATTTGCGTAAAGATGACGAACGGGTCTTCCCGGAACGGTGCGAGCGAACTTCCGGTGATATCGAACCCGGCGTTCGTCGTCGCACTGATCGAGCCGAACAGGCCTTGCAGGAACGCTTCGTTGGCCGTATCAAAGTAATTTAAGTAATGGACCCCGAGCATGATGGCCCCGATCGCTTCAATCGTGATAACGGTGATGACAATCTCAGTGATATATTTGATAATCCCTGCCATCGACGTCTGGTTCTGGTCCCGTAAAATCAGCTGCCGCTCGCGAAAGCCAATCCGCTTCCCGAGCAAAATCCACATGATGACGTGCAAACTGATCAGACCGACCCCGCTCACTTGAACGATGAACAGGATGATGAACAGCCCGAACGTCGAAAACGTATCCGTCACGACGATTGGCGTCAAGCCGGTGACACTGACACAGCTGACCGCAAAAAAGACGAGATCGGTGAACGTGATGGTGACACCCGGCTGTCGCGCAATCGGTAAGGCGAGCAAAATGACAGATAACACGACTGCCGCGCTATAAATCAACACGAGCGTCTGGACCGGCGTCAGCTTCCGAAAGAACAACTGTAAATTTCGTTTCATGAACTTGTCTTGCATCTCGCCCCTCCTCTCCCATCAAAAACAAGATGACTCTTACGAGTCACCTTCTGATTGTTTTAGACGTTCAAGGGCAAGATCATAACCGCCAGACCCGTAGTTCAAGCAACGCTTGACACGGGAGATGGTGGCTGTCGAAGCACCTGTCGCTTCTTCAATTTTATGATATGTGCTACCTTCACGAATTTGGCGGGCCACTTCAAGCCGTTGGGCGAGCGCCTGCACTTCGTTCACGGTCGCTAAATCTTCAAATAGTTGATAACAGTCTTCGAGTGTATCGAGCTTCAAAATCGCCTCAAACAGCTGATCGAGCTCTCGTCCTCGTAATTTATCGAGTTGCATCCGCAAGCATCCTCTCTCATCGTACTTCTTTATCATTCTAAAGCACGACCGGCTCGGACTCAACTGTTCATCGTAAAATTGCCGGAAATAGTATTTGTTTCTTCATCACTTCGTAAATCCCGAGCGGTGTGGCCCGCACATATGGCAAGTGCGTCGACGCCAAGAACAAGAGCGTATAAATCGGGTCTTCGAATTTGTATCCACGAATCAGTAGCTCGGCCCGCAACCCTTCTTCTTGGACAATCAACCGTTCGACCGGCTCCTTCGACGTCATGCCACAGAGCGGGAGCGGGATTTCCGCAATCACCTCACCGCGGTCGACAAGGACGATGCCGCCGCCAAGTTCCTTCATCCGCTCGAACGCCGTCAACATGTCTTGTTTGCATTTCCCAAGAATCAAATAGTCACCGCTAATCGAATACGAACTAACGAGGCCGCCGAAGTCGTTGGCGAATCCTTTCAGCACCGTATTGAGGCGCCATTTTCCTTCTTTATCGAGCAGCATGAGGAACGACTCGTCCCCGTCACGTGGCAGCTCATCTTGTCCGGTATCGTGCGTGATTTTGAACAGCTTCATGATGACCGAGTTGACCATGTCGAGCCCGACCGGCATGCTGAACGATAAGTCGTTCGGCGTCAGTTCGATGTCGACGTTCGTCGACGGCATCAAGGCAAGCGCCGCATCGACGAGCTCGTTCGGAAATTCGGACGTCCCGTCCCGATAAATCCATTGCCCTTTGGCAATGACAGCGCTCGGGCGTGGCTCATCAACCGCATCCAAAATATTGAGATGGGCGATGCGTCCCGGCGCAATCGAACCGAGGACGTGGTCGAGCCCGAAGTGTCGCGCCACGTTCAACGAGACGATGCGGTATGCTTCAATTGGAGGCAAACCCGCCTCAATCATGATTTTCACGAGCGCGTCTTGTAACCCGTCTTGATAAAATCCTGGCGTCGACCCGTCTGTCGTGACCATCACATGATCGAACGCCTCGAGTCCGGCGTCGAGCAGACCACGGATGAGTCCCGGAAGGTCAGGACGAATGGAAGAGTGACGGAGTGTTGTCGTATAGCCGTGTTCGAGCCGGCAGAGCGCTTCTTCGGCCGTCATCGCTTCATGGTCGCTGTGAACACCCATCAACGCCATCTTCGTCAACGTCTTCGCCGAAGCCCCTGGGAAGTGTCCTTCGACCGGGAGACCGCACGTCTCCGCATCGAGCATCCACTGAAGCATCTCGTCATCACCTTTTAACGTCCGTGGCCAGGCCGTCAATTCTCCGGCCATGATGACGTCCGGGTGATTGAACCAAGCGTGAATCCGCTCGGAGTCGACGAGAACGCTATCACGGTCAAGTTCGGTCTGCGTATCGAGACGCGCCCACCAGTACGTGCTCGTCGGAAGCTGTTGCATCGCTTCCAGTTGCGCAAACGCTTGCTCCTTATTTTGTAAAAAAAGAAGCATGTTGTCATTCACGAGCGTTGTCGTCCCCCGCTCACCTGCATACTTCGACAGCGTCGCCGGATTATATAGTTGGAATGGATGCGCGTGCGGCTCGATATAGCCCGGCACGATGTATTTCCCTGACATATCCACCGTCTCGACGGCGGCTTTCGGTACATCTGGCCCGACATAGACGATTCGGTCATGCTCAATCCATATGTTTGCTTGTTTCCACTGCTTCACGTACATATTTAAGTATGTGGCATTCGTCAATACGAGCGAAGGTGGTCTGACTTGGCTCACGACTTCTAATTGTGACCGAATCATCGCTTTAGACCACGGTGCCCGCGCCGATCGTTTTGGTGGCATCGAACCCAATCCTCCCTTAATCGCCTCGCCATTATTATTAGAAAATAATTTTGTAAGCGTTTTCTTTCATCTGATTCAAGTTTACCTTTTCTCTGAAAGGCTCGCAAGCTATGTTGCCCATTGTAACGGAATTCACATGAAATTCACACAAATAAAGACGTCTCCCGCGGGAGACGACTTCACCAATCGTACATCGTGACCGTCTTTTTCAAATAATGCTCGAGTTGAGCGAGCGGAACGGGCTTGCTGTAATGATAGCCTTGAATGAGGGAGCTGCTATGTTCGAGCACGAAGGCAAGCTGTTCCGGACGTTCGACTCCTTCGGTGACGATATCGAGCCCGAGCGTGTGGAACGTCTGATATAACCCTTCGAGCAACGCCCGGTCGAACGTGTTCTCCGGAATCCCTTTGACGAAATTCTGGTCGATTTTAATCAAGTCGAGTTGGAGCGACTGTAAAAACGACAGCGACGACGTGCCGACCCCGAAGTCATCGAGCGAGATTTTGACGCCGATGGCCTTGAGCGATTGAATGAACTGCTGAAGTTCGTATAAATTGCCGCCGACCTCGCTCTCGGTGATTTCCACATGGAGACGGTGAGGGTCAAATCTCGAACTCATCAACACTCGTTCTAATGAAGCTAAAAACGAACCGTCGGCGATTTGGCGCTTCGACACGTTAATCGAAAGGAACAAGTGATGTCGTTCCACGTGGTCTTTCATCTCTGTGACCGCTTGTTCGAGCACCCAACGACCCAAATCAGAGATGAGACCGAGCTGTTCGGCGACAGGGATGAAGAGTCCAGGTGAGATTTGACCTTTCGCCGGATGGTTCCAACGAATGAGCGCCTCCACGCCACGTACGGCAAACGGTCGCGGCGACACGATCGGTTGATAATACAGTTCGAATTCATCATGTTCGAGCGCATGGCGCAAGTCACGCTCCATCTCGAGCGTCTGTAAGTAGTGGCTTCCATCCTCGATTTCTTGGAACGTGAGCACTCGATTCTTTCCTGACAGTTTTGCCTCATGAATGACGACATCGAGCCGTCCCATCATCATCTCGTACGTATGGTGCGGTTCGGCACAAGTGAACACATCGATACCGATTGTCGCCGCCATCCCCTTCACCCCGTTGACTTCGGCCCAATCCTTCAAGTCTTTGATCAAACGCCGGGCGACCGGCTGCAATTGTTCGAGCGTCCAGCTTGGGTGGACGAACATGAATTCATCGGCACCGATTCGGGCGACAAATCCGTCTTCTTTATAAAAGTTGAGTCGGGAAGCGATATAAATCAGGACGGCGTCGCCTGTCCGGTGTCCGTACTGGTCGTTGATGCGCCGGAAATCGTCCAAGTCCAAACCGAGCACACCGATTTGGTTTTGTTTGCCACGTACGTTCGAGAAGTAGTCCTCAAGCGCGAGCCGGTTCGGGAGCACCGTCAACGCGTCACGAAACGCTCGGTCAATCACTTCGGCACGTGTGTCTTCGAGTGCCGCGAGCACTTCATTCATGCTCGTCGCCATCTGTTCAATCTCATCGTGGCTGTTCGCGTCACGACTGAGCCGGAGCCGGCTATCCCGTTCGAGTGTAATCACTTTCAACTCACTGACGATTTCCATGAGACGTCGAATCACGACCCGGTGAATCGTCCACAGCAACGAAAAGAACAGACCGAGCCCAAGGACGACGAGGGCAATCATCCCGAGTCGCAACATCGCCACCGTATTTTCATAATGTGTTTGTTCGACGGTGAATTTGACTTCGAAATCGGACTGTTGAAACACGGTGCCAAGCGGAATCACGACGTCGGTCCCCGCATCGCCATCCGTGATGACCGTCTGATTTTGACGCGCGGGTTGAATCGTCAATGGAATTTTCGTCTGAGTGCTCATGTCCGCCATGAAGGCCGGGTCGACGAACTCGAGCATGACGAGCGTACCTTGACTTGGACCACTACTATCACTTCGTAAAATCGGGTGACTGACGTACAGCGTCGGACCGAAATCACTCGCATAGATGCCGTTTTGCGTACCTTCCTGATCGCTTAATCGAGAAGTGACCGCCTTGATGAGCGTTTGTTGATCGGTTTTTGACAACGTCGTGCTCGCTGAACGGAACGACGAGTAGAACGCTTCTCCGTCCCGGTCCAAATAGACGATGGCATTGACGCTCAAGTTTTCAAGCGATTCCTCGCTAATGTTACTTTGGACATAGGAGGCGTTCCGTCGTTGAACGAACGTGTACGTGTCATTCCAGACGGCCCAATCGACGAGTGTGCGCTCGAGCGTATGCTTCCGATTGGCGAGCGTCTCTGACACGCTCGCGACTTGACTCTCGACCGTCTGCCGATCTTGTTCCATGCTCTTCTCGATAAAATAAGGGCGGACCCCAAAAAAGATGACTCCGACAAACACGACTATATTCACGGCCACCGCAATCATGAGCTTCGTCCGAATGCGCACGTCGACCACCTTCTTCCTTCAATCTACTCCATTATTGTAGAGCAGGAAGCGTGAATTCCCTTCTTTTCGCATGAAAAAAAGGACGGGTTGACCCATCCTTTAAAAAATACGTGCCAACGCCCGTCCCCCGATGTCTCGACGGTAGAACGTCTGTGGCAAATCAAGTTGTTCGAGTGCCGTATAGACGGCATGTTTCGCTTCGAGCAAGGTCGGTTTTGTCGACGTGAGCACGAACAAGCGTCCCCCGTTGCCGACGATGTCCGCCCCGTCACGGGTCGTGCCCGCATGGAACACGAGCACATCGTCTCGTAAGTCACCGAAGCCTGATAGTACCTGTCCGGTCGTCGCTCGATCAGGATAGCCTTCTGCCGCGACGACGACTC
Source organism: Exiguobacterium sp. s194 (assembly GCF_018618275.1). NCBI lineage: Bacteria > Bacillati > Bacillota > Bacilli > Caryophanales > Exiguobacterium > Exiguobacterium sp. s194. The sequence goes on from NZ_JACSLT010000007.1 coordinate 193,379, forward strand.
CAATCGTATAGCCTTCCACCCATTCAATCGGATACGTTTTTTGGTCCACGACCGCCTCGATGACGTCGAGGAGAGGAGATGCCAAGTTCGGGAGAATGACCTCGGTCTCGGGATCGCCGAACCGAGCGTTGAACTCGATTACCTTCGGGCCATCCGCCGTCAAGATGAGGCCTGCATACAAGAACCCTTCGAACGGAGTACCTCGTTCGACCATCGTCCGCGCGAGCGGGAAGAGCACGCGCTCGACCGCTTCCGCGTACACGGCATCGTCGAGATGAGGCATCGGACTGTATGCGCCCATGCCACCCGTATTCGGCCCTTTGTCTCCGTCAAACGCACGCTTGTGATCTTGTGACGTGATCATCGGGATGACGTGCTCGCCTGAGACGAACGCCATGAGCGAGAACTCTTCCCCGTCTAAAAACTCTTCGATGACGACACGGGACTGATCCCCGAACTTATCGGTGCCGAAGATGTCGTGAATCGCCGCCCGCGCCTCATCGAGTGTGAACGCGACGGTCACGCCTTTCCCGGCAGCGAGTCCGTCCGCTTTGACGACGAGCGGGGCTTCCGACTGATCGATATGACGTAGCGCCGACGCTGCGTCGGTAAACGTATCATATCCCGCTGTCGGAATATTTGCTTCGCGCATCACTTCTTTGGCGAACGCCTTGCTACCCTCGAGGAGCGCTGCCGCTTTCGTCGGTCCGAAGATGTGTTGACCTTCTGCTTGGAACGTATCGACGACACCGGCCATCAGGGCCGATTCGGGGCCGACAATCGTCCAGTCGATTCCTTCGCGCTTCGCAAACCCAACAAGGGCCGAAACATCCGTCTCTTCAATCGGCACGCACGTCACACCGTCCATATTGAGATTACCTGGGGCGACGAACACCTCATGTCCGTCTTGTCCCAGTTTCCAGGCGAGCGCGTGTTCACGGCCGCCACGTCCAATGACGAGTACGTTCATCTTATCGCTCCTCTCAATGTTTGAAGTGTCGAACTGACGTGAACACCATCGTGATGCCGTGACGGTTCGCCGCTTCGATCGACTCTTCGTCACGAATCGATCCGCCCGGTTGAATGATGGCCGTGATCCCGGCCGCAGCCGCAGCCTCGACCGTATCGCCCATCGGGAAGAACGCATCGCTACCGAGAGCGGCCCCTTGAGCACGTTCCCCTGCTTGTTCGAAAGCGATTTTCGCCGCGCCGACGCGGTTCATCTGTCCCGCACCGATGCCGATTGTCGTCTCGTCTTTGGCGACGACGATGGCGTTGGATTTCACGTGTTTCACGACACGCCACGCAAGTTTCAAATCTTCCCATTCAGACGCCGTCGGACGACGGTCCGTCACGATTTGGCATGACGCATCATCGAGTGTGACGTCGTCCCCATCTTGTACGAGGAGACCTCCCGCGACGGCTGTCAAGCGCATCCCTGTCATCTGGCCCATATCGAGCGTCAATAACCGAAGATTCTTTTTCTCTTTCAATCGGTCAAGTGCTGCCTCACTAAAGGATGGCGCGATGATGATTTCTAGGAAGATGTTGCGGAGCGCCTCTGCCGTTTCCACATCGACTTCACGGTTCAAGGCGACGATGCCTCCAAAAATCGAGACCGGATCGGCCGCATGGGCTCTTGAGAACGCCTGGCTGATTGTCTGTCCGACAGCGACACCGCACGGGTTCATATGTTTGACGACGACCGCTGCCGGCTCCGTCAATTCGCTGAGCGCCTCGAGCGCCGCATTCGTATCTTGGATATTGTTATATGAAAGTTCTTTGCCGTGCAGTTGCTTCGCGTTCGCGAGCGTCATCCCGTGATAGAGCGGCGTCTTATAAAACGCTGCCTGCTGGTGCGGGTTTTCCCCGTAACGGAGGTCTTGTACTTTCTCATACGTGACCGTGAGCTGTTCCGGGAACGTCTCGCCGATCTGCTGCCCTAAATAGTCGGCAATCAAGGCGTCATACGCCGCCGTGTGACGGAACGCTTTTGTCGCAAGACGTTGACGTGTTTCGAACGTCGTCCCGCCGGCACGAACCGCTTCGGCCACATGACCGTAGTCGGCCGGATCAACGACGACCGTCACGCTGGCATGGTTTTTCGCGGCTGACCGGAGCATGCTCGGTCCACCGATATCGATATTTTCAATCGCTTCTTCATACGTCGCATTCTCTTTCGCAATCGTCTGTTTGAACGGGTATAAGTTGACGACGACATAGTCGATTGGCTCGATGTCATGGTCTCTCATCTGTTCGACGTGCGAGTCCAAATCGCGGCGTCCGAGCAGGCCACCGTGAACGAGCGGATGGAGCGTCTTCACGCGTCCGTCGAGCATCTCTGGGAACGACGTCACTGCTGAGATGTTTTTTACCGGAAGGCCGGCCGCGATGAGCGCTGCTTCCGTCCCGCCTGTCGAAATGAGTTCGATGCCCGCTTCATGCAACGCCTGCGCGAGCTCGACGATTCCTGTTTTATCTGACACACTCAGTAATGCTCTCACTTGAAAACCTCCTGTTGGATAAACACTTGTTGTAGTACGCGCGGATAGAGCTGATGCTCGACCGCTTGGATGCGTCTTGCCGCTTCGGCCGCATCACAGCCTGCGATGGCGACGTCTTGTTGGGCGATGATCGGTCCCGTGTCCATCCCGGCATCGACGTAATGAACCGTGACCCCGCTCGTCGGCACATTCGCCGCGAGCGCCTGACCGATGGCGTCTTTTCCAGGGAATGCCGGTAAGAGCGACGGATGGATGTTAATGATATGGTTCGGATATGCTGACAGTAACACATCCCCAATCAACCGCATATACCCGGCCAAGACGATATAGTCGGTGCCGAGTGCCTGTAATAAGACGAGTATCTCTTGTTCGAATTCAGCTTTTGAGGCGTACGTCTTCGGTTCGAACGAGAAGGTCGGGATGTTGAACCGATCGGCCCGCTCGAGTACTTGCGCTTCTGGTTTGTCCGTGACGAGCAGGACACATTCCCCTGACAAGTCGCCTCGGTCAATGGCTTGCCAAATCGCTTCGGCGTTGCTACCGGACCCGGAGGCGAAGATGGCAAACTTTTTCATTGGTCGACCCCCATGATGCGGACACCCGGTTTGGCATCGACTTTCCCGATGCGATGCGACGTCTCTCCGGCGCGCTCGAGCGCAGCTTCGACAGCTTCGACATCTTCAGGACGGACTGCGATCATGAAGCCGATACCCATATTGAACACGTTGAACATCTCTTGTTTCGAGACATGCCCGACTTGTTCGAGCCAGTCGAACACGGGCAGGCTCGGCCAATTCGATGCGTCGAATGTGACACCGAGGCCTTCCGGCAGCATGCGTGGCACGTTCTCGTAAAAACCGCCGCCCGTGATATGGGCCATGCCTTGGACACGCCCCGTCGCGATGGCCGCTTTCGCCGCCTCGGAATAGATGCGCGTCGGCAACAAAAGGGCGTTCCCGAGCGTCGTGTCGAGCATGGCGATCTCATCAGTGTAGGCGAGCCCTTGCGATTCGACGATATGGCGGACGAGCGAGAATCCGTTTGAATGGACACCCGATGATGCGAGTCCGAGGACGATGTCCCCCGCTTCAATCGTCCGTCCATCGATCAGTGCTTCCTTCTCGACGACACCGACGGCGAATCCGGCGATGTCATATTCGCCGTCCGGATACATCCCCGGCATCTCGGCCGTCTCGCCTCCAACGAGGGCACAGCCCGCTTGGACACAGCCTTCGGCGACTCCTGCGACGATGCGCTCAAGTTTGGCCGGTTCCGCTTTTCCGGTCGCGATATAGTCTAAGAAATAAAGCGGTTCGGCCCCGTGGACGAGACAGTCATTGACACACATCGCCACACAGTCAATTCCAATCGTATCATGTTGGTCGAGCGCGAACGCGAGTTTGAGTTTCGTGCCGACCCCATCCGTTCCGCTGACGAGAATCGGATGTTTCAACTGCATCGAGCCAAGGTCAATCATCGCACCAAAACTACCGAGCCCGGTCATCACTTCTGGACGCATCGTCCGTGCAACGTGACGCTTCATGCGTGATACTGCCTCATAACCTGCCTCTAAATTCACACCCGCTTGTTCATATCTTAAACTCATCGTCAGTCCCCCTCAAGCTTTTGTCTCTGTTACAAGTTCCGCCAGTTCAGTTGGATAAAGTCCGGTGAAGCAAGCGGCGCACTGCCCGCGCAAGTTCCCTTCGAACGGCCGGTCGATTGCTTCGACCGTCCCATCCAATGTGAGGAACGCCAGTGAATCGGCCCCAATCTCTTCTTTAATCTCTTCGATGGATTTGGTGGCCGCAATCAACTCTTCCTTTGATGATGTATCGATGCCGTAATAGCACGGATGCTTGATCGGTGGTGACGTGATGCGCACATGCACTTCGGTCGCCCCGGCTTCACGGAGCAGTTTGACGATGCGTCGGCTCGTCGTCCCGCGAACGATTGAGTCGTCGACCATGATGACCCGCTTCCCGTTCACGACACCTCGCAGCGCCGACAGTTTCATCTTGACGCCGCGCTCCCGTAACTCTTGCGACGGTTGAATGAACGTCCGGCCGACGTATCGGTTTTTGATGAGTCCCATCTCGTACGGAATCCCGCTCGCCTCAGCGTAACCGATGGCCGCTGAGATACTCGAATCAGGGACGCCGGTGACGACGTCCGCTTCGACCGGTGCCTCGTCGAACATCTTTTTCCCCATCGCCTTACGGGCCGTGTGCACGTTGACGCCATCGATGATCGAATCCGGCCGCGAGAAGTAGATGTATTCCATTGAACACATCGCGCGGACCGAGGCCTCGCTGTACCGCTCCGATACAATCCCGTCTTGCGTGATCATAAGGAGCTCCCCTGGTTCGACATCACGTACGTACGTCGCCCCCACGACGTCGAACGCACATGTCTCTGAGGCGAATACGTAGGCTCCGTCCTCGGTCTGGCCGAGCGAGAGCGGACGTAATCCGTGAACATCGACTCCGACGTAGAGCGCGTCTTCCGTTAAGAAGAGGAAGGCGAACGCTCCGACGAGACGAGCCAAGCTATCCGCGATTCGCTCTTTCATCGAGTTGCCGCGGCTCCGCTTAATCAAGTGGGCGACGACTTCCGTGTCAGATGTCGTCTGAAAAATCGCACCTTCCGCTTCGAGCATATGTTTCAACTCGTTGGCGTTGACGAGATTCCCGTTGTGCGCCATCGCCAAATCGCCCGTGAGCGACTTGAAGTGGAGCGGTTGGACGTTCTCGAGCGTGTTGCCGCCTGCCGTCGAATAACGGACATGACCGATAGCGTGATGCCCGGTCAATGCATCGAGCGACGGTTCGTCGAACACTTCAGCGACGAGGCCGAGCCCGCGTTTGGCGTGCAAGCGCTCGCCGTCAGCCGTGACGATGCCTGTCCCTTCTTGTCCCCGGTGTTGCAGACTGTGGAGGCCGTAGTAGGCGAGATGTGACGCTTCGTGGTGATTAAATACCCCGAATACCCCGCACTCCTCGTTCATGCCTCGGATGTCATATAACATGGAATAGCTCCTTCCCATACCCGTTCAAGTTCCGTGACGTCCATTTCGATTAGGCGGTCGCTCGCACGCACCGTCAATTGTGGCGTGTCTGTCACCTGTCCGATGCGTGTCGCCTTCGTCAACTTCGCGAACGCATCGGCCTGATGTGGCGCGACTGTGATGAGGAACCGTGACTGTGATTCGCTGAAAAGTGTCGTCACGAGATCTGTGTCGACTGTGACGTCTGCGCCGAAGCCCGTGCCGAACACGAGTTCAGGGAGTGCTGCGGCGAGTCCACCTTCCGATACGTCGTGGGCCGCCGTGACAAGTCCTTCCCGGATTGCTGCGAGGAGCGCTTGTTGCTGACGGCTCTCCGTCTCCAGGTCAAGCGTCGGCGCCTGTCCGCTCACTTGACCGTCTTGCAACATTTGAAGCGCACTGCCACCGAACTCAGGTTTTGTCTCCCCGAGCAAGAAGATGATGTCGCCTGCTGCTTTCGCGAACGACGTCGTGATATGTTCCGGTTTGTCAATCAAGCCGACCATGCCGACGACCGGCGTCGGATAAATCGCCGTCCCGTTCGACTCATTGTAAAGCGAAACGTTCCCACCGATGACTGGTGTGTCGAGGGCACGGCACGCTTCTGCCATCCCTTCGACAGCTTGATCGAGCTGCCAAAACCCTTCTGGCTTGTCCGGGCTACCGAAGTTCAAGCAGTCCGTGAGGGCGAGCGGTGTGGCGCCGCTGACAACGATGTTGCGCGCTGCCTCTGCGACCGCAATCGCACCACCGACACGTGGGTCGAGGTACACGTATTTGGCGTTGCAGTCCGTCGTCATCGCGAGTGCTTTGTCTGTGTCGCGAATCCGGATGACGGCCGCATCACTTCCTGGCGCGACGACAGTTGACGTTTGGACCATATGGTCGTATTGCTCATACACCCAACGTTTCGAGGCAATCGTCGGCATGGCGAGCACGTCTTTCCATGTCGTGAGTACGTCCGTGACGACCGGTTGGACCGGTGCCATCGCTTGGAACGTCTCATAATATGCCGGTACTTTCGACGGCTTATGGTAGACCGGTGCGTCTTCTGCGAGCGCGTCGACCGGTACTTCGGCTGCGACTTCCCCGTGATGGAGAAGACGGAGTACTTTTTCTTCGATGACGACACCGACTTTGATCGCATGAAGTCCCCACTTCGTGACGATTGCTTCGATTTCATCTTCATGCCCTGCCTTGACGACGAGAAGCATCCGCTCTTGTGACTCGGACAACATCATCTCATATGGCGTCATGTCAGCCTCGCGTTGTGGGACGAGGTCGAGGTTCATCTCGATGCCCATGCCTGCCTTCGATGCCATCTCGGCTGAAGACGACGTGAGACCAGCCGCTCCCATGTCTTGGATCCCGACGAGGGCTGGGTGCTTAATGACTTCCAAACACGCCTCAATCAACAGTTTCTCCATGAATGGGTCCCCGACTTGGACGGCCGGGCGTTTCTCGTCCGCATCCTCACCGAGTTCTTCCGAGGCGAACGTCGCCCCGTGAATGCCGTCGCGTCCTGTCGTTGCGCCGACGTACATGACCGAGTTGCCGACACCTTCGGCAATCCCTTTTTGAATGTCTTCATGGCGAATGAGTCCGACGCACATCGCGTTGACGAGCGGGTTGCCGGCATAGGCCGGGTCGAACGCGACTTCCCCACCGACCGTCGGGATGCCGACACAGTTGCCGTAACCGGCGATGCCGGAGACGACGTGGCCGAAAAGATGTTTCACACGTGATTCGTTCAAATCTCCGAAGCGGAGCGAGTTGAGGAGTGCGACCGGTCGCGCACCCATCGAGAAGATGTCGCGGATAATCCCGCCGACACCTGTCGCCGCACCTTGGTACGGCTCAATCGCCGATGGATGGTTATGGCTCTCGATTTTGAATGCGACGGCCTGGCCATCGCCAATGTCGACGATGCCGGCACCTTCCCCAGGTCCTTGAAGGACGTGTTTCCCAGTAGTCGGGAATTTCCGGAGGACAGGCTTCGAGTTTTTGTACGAACAGTGTTCAGACCACATGACCGAGAATAACCCGATCTCTGTATAATTCGGCTCACGACCGAGTAGTGAGACGACGAGCGCGTATTCCTCATCGGTCAAGCCCATCGTGGCGTAAAGTCGCTCTTCACGGATGTGTGTTGCTGTCGGTTCAGTTGTAAGTAGCATGTCGAGTCCCCCATTTCACCATCGAAGTGAATAATCGTTTGCCATCTTCCCCGCCTAAGAGTGCTTCGACCGCTCGTTCCGGGTGTGGCATCATTCCGAGTACGTTGCCTTGTACGTTCGTGATTCCTGCGATATTCGCGACCGATCCATTCGGATTGTCGGTATACGTGAAGGCGATTTGCCCGTTCGCACGGAGCGTCTCGAGTGTCGCCTCGTCACAGTAGTAGTTGCCTTCCCCGTGCGCGATTGGGACTTGAATCGTCTCCCCGAGCTCATAATCGTTCGTGAACATCGTCTCGTTCGTTTCGACTTTCAATTCGACTGTCTTGCACATGAACTTCAAATCACGGTTGCGCATCAATACGCCCGGTAGGAGTCCCGCTTCGACGAGCACTTGGAATCCGTTACAGACGCCGAGCACTGGACGCCCTTCTTCGGCGAATCGTTTCACTTCGTTCATAATCGGTGAGAACTGGGCGATGGCACCACAGCGCAAGTAGTCCCCGTATGAGAAACCGCCTGGTAGGAGCACACCATCGTACCCATCAAGCGACGTTTCCGTATGGAACACATAGTCCGCTTCTTCGCCGAGGACATCTTTTACGGCATGATACATGTCGAGGTCACAGTTCGATCCGGGGAAGACGATGACAGCGAATTTCATGCGAGTACCCCCATCTCGATTCGATAGTTCTCGATAACCGTGTTGACGAGCAACTTCTCACACATGTCACGCACCATCGCTTCGGTCGTCTCATCTGCCACTTGAAGCTCGATGACTTTCCCGATGCGTACCGACTCTACCCCTGTAAAACCGAGATGTTCGAGCCCACCTTTTACGGCGACGCCTTGTGGATCCAGTACACTTTCACGTAATGTCACGTACACGTTTACTTTTTTCATCGGTCCATTCCCCCTATGCGTGTTAACAGTTGGCTGTATGTGTCTGTCAGAGATCCAAGGTCTCTGCGGAAAACGTCTTTATCGAGCTTTTGTTTCGTCTCTTTGTCCCAAAGCCGGCACGTGTCTGGTGAGATTTCATCGGCAAGGATGATCGTGCCATCGACTTTACCGAACTCAAGTTTGAAATCGATTAAATCGATGCCATGTTCATTGAAGAAATCGAGCAACACATCGTTGACCCACAGACCAAGTTGTCGCAATGTTTCGACTTCTTTGTGTGTGGCAACTTGCAGTAAACGGATATGATCCTCCGTTAAGAGTGGATCTCCGAGTGCGTCATCTTTATAGTAAAACTCGACAATCGGTGACAGGAGCGGTGTCCCTTCTTCCCAACCGAGTCGTTTGGCAAGGCTTCCGGCGGCGACGTTGCGAACGACGACCTCGAGCGGAATGATATCGACACGGCGCACGAGCTGCTCGCGATCCGATAGTCGCTTAATGAAATGCGTCGGAATCTTGTTATCGTGCATGAGTTCGAACAAGCGCGTCGTGATGGCATTGTTCAACACGCCTTTGCCGGCGATTGATTCTTTCTTCTCCCCGTTAAATGCTGTCGCGTCGTCTTTATAATAAACGCGGAGCACACCCTGTTCTTCAGTCTCAAATAACGCTTTCGCTTTACCTTCGTAGATTGCTTCCATCTGTATCGTCCCCCTTAAAAGTGAGAGGGGCATGAAGCCCCTCAACGATCACAAACCACAGCGTTCAAAAATAACATCGACACGGCGCACGTGATGGCTCGGGTCGAATAGGTCGTCGAGCTCGTCACTCGTGAAGAGTGCGCCCATCTCGGCGTCTTGTTCAATCAAGGTGCGGAACATCGTCTCTTCTTCCCACGCCTGCATCGCCTTCGGTTGAACGGCATCATAAGCGGCTTCGCGCGACCATCCTTTTTCAATCAACGCGAGCAAGATGCGTTGGGAGAAGATAATGCCAAACGTCCGGTCCATGTTCCGGCGCATATTGTCCGGGAAGACCGTCAAGTTCTTCACGATATTGCCAAAGCGGTTCAACATGTAGTTGAGGAGACTCGTCGCATCCGGAAGAATGATCCGTTCTGCTGATGAGTGTGAGATGTCACGTTCATGCCAGAGTGGGACGTTCTCATACGCCGTCACCATATGACCGCGAATGACACGGGCCAGGCCGGTCATGTTCTCTGAACCGATCGGGTTACGTTTATGCGGCATTGCTGACGATCCTTTTTGTCCTTTGGCGAAGAATTCTTCGACCTCACGTGTCTCTGTCTTTTGGAGGCCGCGAATCTCTGTCGCCATCTTCTCAATCGATGTGGCAATCAATGCGAGCGTGGACATGTATTCGGCGTGTCGGTCACGTTGTAACGTCTGCGTCGAAATCGGTGCTGCTTGAATCCCTAATTTGTCACACACATACGATTCGATGAACGGATCGATGTTTGCGAACGTGCCGACCGCACCACTCATCTTGCCGAATTCAATCGTCTCACGGGCTGCCATGAACCGTTTCTTGTTGCGCTTCATCTCTTCGTACCAAAGGGCGAGCTTCAATCCGAACGTCGTCGGTTCTGCGTGGACACCGTGTGTACGGCCCATCATGATGTCATACTTATGTGCTCTAGCTTTTTCAGCGAGGATGTCGATGAAACGGTCGATGTCAGCTTCTAAAATATCGTTCGCTTGCTTAATCAAGTACGATAAGGCCGTATCGACGACGTCTGTCGAAGTCAGTCCGTAATGCACCCACTTCTTCTCTTCACCGAGTGTCTCTGAGACGGCACGGGTGAATGCGATGACGTCATGACGTGTCTCTTGCTCGATTTCAAGGATGCGTTCGACATCAAACGATGCCTTGTCCCATAAGACGGCGACATCTTCCTTCGGGATGATACCAAGTTCGCTCCACGCCTCGCAGGCGTACAGCTCTACTTGGAGCCATGCCTCAAATTTATTCTGGTCTGTCCAAATCGCCGCCATCTCAGGACGGGTATAACGTGAAATCATAAAACGGTCTCCTTCCAAATTGCCAATTGTTCGATGGTCTGAAGCGCTTCTTCGACGGAAGCGGCAATCACGTTCAAATGCCCCATTTTCCGCCCCTGCTTCGCTTCTTCTTTCCCATACAAATGTAGTTTAACATTCGACGGTAACGTTTGCGGGTTCAGCTCGTCCATATGTTCGCCTAACAGGTTGACCATGACGATTGGTGTGTAAAGCGTCGTTCGCCCAAGCTTCATCCCGGTGATTGCCCGAATGTGTTGCTCGAACTGTGATGTCTCACAGGCATCAATCGTGTAATGCCCTGAGTTGTGAGGGCGTGGCGCAAGTTCATTCACGTACAATGAACCGTCTTCCATAATGAACAACTCAACCGCAAGCGTACCAATCAGTCCGATGTGGTCAGCGAGTTGGAGGGCCAAATGACGCGCCTCCTCTAAAATATCAGGCTCCACTCGTGCCGGTACAATCGAAAGATATAAAATATTGTTTCGATGAATGTTCTCGCTGATGGGGAACGTCGTCGTCTCGTGCGTCCCTCTCGTCACGATAACAGAGATTTCTTTTTTAAAAGGAAGCCAAGCTTCGGCCACATATTCCGTCTCTTCGAACTGATCTGTGAACGAGCGTACGTCTTGTTCTGAACGTATTACCGTTTGACCTTTACCGTCATAACCAAAACGGCACGTCTTAATCACAAACGGAAAACCTAACACGTCTCTTGCTCGAATGACATCACGGACGGAACGGACTGGAACGTACGGTGCGACTTGAAGACCTGCCCCTTCAATCATTTGTTTTTCAAAGATTCGATGCTGTGTCGCCTTCAAGACATCCATCCCTTGAGGACATTTGTCAGCAATGGCCTCAATCATCGCTGTATCAATGTTCTCAAATTCATAGGTGATGACGTCTGAACGATGTGCAAGTTCACGTGCTGCCGTTACGTCGTCAAATGCGGCGACGATGCTTGGTGCAACCTGAGCGGCGGGCGCGTTTGCGTTTGGATCGAGGCTTAGCGTTTCGTACCCCATAGCACTCGCACTGAGAGACATCATGCGACCTAACTGACCTCCACCTAAAATGCCGATTCTCATTAGATTAGTTCCTCCGTCGCTTGAAGTGCCATATCGCGCTTCGCTTGGCGATATGTATCTAGGCGTTCAACCAGTGCGGGGAATTGCAGGCTGAGGATTTGAACGGCGAGTAGGGCCGCGTTCGTCGCCCCGGCACGTCCGATAGCGACCGTTGCCACTGGTACTCCTGCAGGCATTTGAACAATCGAGAGCAAGGAATCAAGTCCATTTAACGCTTTAGATTGAACAGGCACTCCGATGACAGGAAGCGTTGTTTTCGCTGCGACCATTCCCGGTAAATGGGCTGCTCCTCCTGCGCCTGCAATGATGACTTGTATGCCTCTCGCACGGGCCTCTTCAGCATATTCAAACATTAAGTCCGGCGTCCGATGTGCCGAGACAACTTGTTTTTCATATGGAATACTCAATTCTTCTAGGATGTCACAAGCATGGCGCATCGTTTCCCAATCAGACGAGCTACCCATGATCACACCTACTGTTGCCTTCATTCAAATGTCCCCCTTAAATAAAGAAATCCCTAAACCGAATAACCAGTTTAGGGTATAGGCCACGACAAAAAAATGTCGACTATACCCCATAGTCTGATCAGAATCGGCGATCAGGTAGAAACTTGCGAGCCATTTCCTCGCGATTATATGGAGCACTATTTAATTTGTTATTAACTCACACGCCTATCGTACCTTGTTCTTTCAAAACATGTCAACAAACTGCGAACAATTTAATTGTCTGAATATTTATCGTTCGTCTTTAGTGGTGTTAAAATACAAAAAAACCGCCACGCATTCGTGACGGTTTGGCATTATGATTCGAGAGCAACGCACTCAAACAAAATCGATTGATGGGAATGTACAGGTTCGTCTTTGGTTCCCGTTTGTTCAAAGACAGGCTTTTCAATCCTACGTACCGGGCGATACCCCATTTGAGCAATTCGATTTAAACAGTCATCGATTGTCTCGTTTGGCTCGACGTATACTTTGATTTTTTTGGCCATCTGTTCTTCCTCTCTTTCATTTGAATCACGATATAAATAAAAAAAGCGGCGGCCCTTGAGCGAATGCTCCAGAACCACCGTTTGCCTGGCGACGTCCTATCCTCACAGGGGGAGACCCCCAACTACTTTCGGCGCTGAAGTGCTTAACTTCCGTGTTCGGCATGGGAACGGGTGTGACCACTTCGCCATCGCCACCAGACATAGAGAGATCGTTCTCTCAAAACTGAAGACTCATCAATTCACACAAACCATTAGACTAGATCAAAGCCTCGACCGATTAGTATCATTCAGCTCCACACGTCGCCGTGCTTCCACCCATGACCTATCTACCTCATCGTCTCTGAGGGGTCTTTCTTGATTGCTCAAAGGGAAATCTCA